>JAYVTJ010000762.1:0-3467 GCA_043774415.1 Fimbriiglobus sp.
GTACTCGGCGTTGTTCACTGCTTCGATCGCAGCGTCCGCTCCGCTCGCCATTTCGACGAACGCGAAGCCCCGCGACCGGCCGGTGTCGCGATCCATTACAATTTGCGCGCTCGTCACGGGGCCGTACGCCCCGAAGAGAGCCTGCAGGTCTTCGGACGTCGTCCCGAAGGCCAAGTTTCCGACATACAACTTCTTGCTCACGAAGCACCTTCTGCAACCGGGGACCGGCCGCGACCAGAGAACAGCGGCCGACCGGCAAGCACGCCGGGAGGCCAGACGGCGGACACGGAAACGGATATGCGATCCGGATCCGGACTGAGAGGTCATGTCCGCCATCTAGGATGGCAACTCCCATCTTGAACAGCAGCATAGCGGAGAACCCCGCGCGCATCCAGCGAAAGTATCCGGGAATTCCTCAAGAAATCCGTCGGGCCGAATACGCCGATTGGCGTTGCCGGATCGGGGGCTGCTGCTAATTTAACCGTTCTTGTTCCGCGTCCGCTTGCGATGGAGAGTCCGCGTCATGGCACACAAGAAGGGTCAGGGGTCGGTCAAGAACGGGCGCGATAGCAACGCCAAGCACCGCGGCGTCAAGAAGTATGCCGGGGAAACGGTGACCACCGGCAGCATCATCATCGTGCAGTGCGGCACCAAATGGCACCCGGGCGCCAACGTCAAGCGCGCCCGCAACGACTTTTTGTTCGCCCTCTGCGACGGCACCGTTTACTTCAGTTCCGAGGGCCGCAAGGTCAACGTGAAGCCGCTGGAAATTGCGGTCTGAGAAAAGCAAACGCGATCGTCCGGAAGCCCCCGTCGCTCGACGGGGGCTTCTCGCATTCACGCGTCCCGCGTCGCCACGGGCTTCGGGAAGGACTCCCCGCAGACTTGGTAGCGGAAGTTGCCGATGGTCAACTCATCGCCGGGGTGGATCTTCCCTTCGATCACCCGTTCGCCGTTGATCTTCACGCCGTCGGTGCTGCCCAAGTCGCGGATCACCAAGTAGTCGACCACCTGCGCCAAGCAGCAGTGCCGCCGCGACACCTTCTTCGAGTTCAACTGGACATCGCATTCCTGGTGGCGGCCGAAGAGCAGGATCGGCTTGTCGAGCAAGATGCTCGGGCCGTCGGCGAGCGAGAGCAGGTGGACGGGCATGATCGCGGACCCCGAGCGGCGATGGGTGCGGCTGTTGTATCCGAACGCGGCGCGTTCTCGTAATGTAGCCGCGTTCGCCATCCCCGGAGACGTTCCGTGTCGGCTTCGGTTTTCCAACGCTGCATCCACCCGCACTGCGGGGCCACGGCCGATTTCTCGGATACGAGTTTCCAGTGCCCGAAGTGCGGCGGCTTGCTCGATGTGGCCTACGACTGGAACCGCCTGCCGGTGCCGGGTTCGCTGAAGCACTTCGAATCGAAGTGGGCCGCGCGGAACCTCCCCCTCGATTTCTCGGGCGTCTGGCGCTTCCGCGAACTCTTCCCGTTCGCCGCCGATTCGCAGATCCTCACCATCGGCGAAGGGCAGACCCTCTGCCAGCGCGCCGACGCCGTCGGCAAGTACGCGGGCATGAAGCCGGGGCAGCTCTTCCTCCAGTACGAGGGGATGAACCCGAGCGGCAGCTTCAAAGACAACGGCATGACCGCGGCTTTTTCGCACGCCCTCACTGTCGGCGCCCGCCGCGCCGCCTGCGCCAGCACGGGCAACACCAGTGCGAGCTTGGCCATCTACTGCGCCGCCTCGCAGCACATGCGGGCGGTCATCTTCATCGGCTCGGGGAAGATCAGCTACGGGAAGTTGTCGCAGGCTCTGGAGCACGGTGCCCTCACGATTCAGATCGCCGGAGACTTCGACGACGCCCTGCGTCGGGTGCAGGAAGTGTCCAAGCAGCTCGGCATCTACCTCGTCAACAGCATCAATCCATTCCGGCTCGAAGGCCAGAAGTCGATCATGTTCCGCATGCTCGAAGCGCTGAACTGGGAAGTGCCCGATTGGGTCGTCGTCCCCGGCGGCAACCTCGGCAACACCTCCGCCTTCGGCAATGCCTTCATTCAACTGCTCGAACTCGGGCTGATCTCGAAGGCCCCGCGCATCGCCGTCATCAACGCGGCCGGTGCCGACACCTTCTACCAGCTCTACGAGAAGAACGGCGTCCGCTGGAACGGGGGCGCGCCGGACGACCGCAAGATCGGCGTCTACATGAAGTACTTGGACGACGCCGACAAGCGGGCCGACACGCTCGCCAGCGCCATCGAAATCAACCGGCCCGTGAACCTGCCCAAAGCCCTTCGCGCCCTCGACCGCTGCGGAGGCTGCGTGCGGGAAGTCACCGACGGCGAGATGCTCGATGCCAAGGCGCAGATCGGCGCCGGCGGGCTCGGCTGCGAACCGGCGAGCGCAACGACCGTGGCGGGGGTGCTGAAGCTCGTCCGCGAAGGGGTCATCGATTCCGGCGAGCGCGTCGTCTGCATTCTCACGGGCCACTTGCTCAAAGATCCCACGGCCACAGTGGCCTATCACAGCAGCGACCCGAAGACCTTCCACGACGTCCTCGGCAAACGCGGCGTCCGCCGGGCGAGCTTCGCGAACAAGGCTGTGCAGGTGTCGAATTCGCTCGACGAGATCGTGAAGGCGATCGAACTCTACGCTTAGGATCACCCACCATGCCCACCACCATCGCCATCCACGGGGCCTGCGGCCGCATGGGCCAGCGCCTCGTCGCCCTCGCTTATGAAGACCCCGACCTCGTCCTGCTCGCGGCCATCGATTCGCCCGACCATCCGCGCCTCGGCCACGATGCCGGGGAACTCGCGGGCATCGGCGTCATCGGCCTGCCCGTGCTCGGAGAATTGCCGCTCGAAATTCGCCCCGAAGCGGTCATCGACTTCTCTTCGCCCAAAGGGACGATGGCGATTCTCACGACCTGCATCGACCGCCGAATTCCGCTCGTCGTCGCCACGACGGGGCACGAACCGCACGAGAAGGCCGAGATCGCCGCGGCGGCGCACCAGACCGCGATCCTGCATTCCCCCAACCTGTCGCTCGTCGTGAACCTGCTGTTCAAATTGACGAAGCTCACCGCCGAAGCCCTGAACGGCCAAGGTTTCGACGTCGAGATCATCGAGCGGCACCATCGCCTCAAGAAGGATTCGCCGAGCGGCACGGCGATGCACTTCGCGAAGATCGTGCAGGCGGCGATGGGTCAGCCCGACGTGGTCCACGGCCGCGAGGGAATCGTCGGCGAACGCCCCGCGACGGAGATCGGCATGCACGCCGTGCGCGCCGGCGACAACGTCGGCGAACATACGATCCTCTTCAGCACGATGGGCGAAAGCTTGGAACTCGTCCACAAGGGGACGAGCCGAGACAGCTACGCGAAAGGAGCGTTGGCCGCCGCGAAGTTCCTTGCGGGCAAGGGCGCCGGCAGCTACTCGATGGCCGACGTACTGGGACTTTGAAGAAGTGCGGAATGCGGA
>JAYVTJ010000763.1:0-1730 GCA_043774415.1 Fimbriiglobus sp.
ATCACGGTGGAGCCGCGCGGCTCGAACCCGGACTTGCTCCCGGAGCGCGTCGAGTTCTGGATCAACGATTTCCGCTACAAGACATGGGACACGCCCACGAATAAGAACTTCCTGCAGGCGCTCAAGATCCCGCGGGCCGCGTTCCGCAGCGGGTCGAATCAGCTTTCTGTGCTCGCGTTCAACGCCCTCGGCGGCCGGGCGCAGGCCACAACCGTCGTGCAGAACGACGCGGCCTCGCTCGAACCGCAACTGCTCGGACTGGCCGTCGGCATCAACGACTACGGCGCGCCGAAGGGCGGCGCCAACGACCGCGGCTTCGGCAACCTCACGAGCGCCGTCAACGATGCCGAGAAGCTCACGGCCCTGCTGCACAAGGATTTCACCGGTGCGAAGCGCTACTTCCCCAAGGGTGCCATCGCGCTGGAACTCGATGCGAAAGCGACCCGCAAGCAACTCACCGCGACTCTCGCAACACTGAAGGACGCCAAGCCGGACGACCTCCTCGTGGTCTACCTCGCGGGCCACGGCACGCTGCTCACACCCGACCCCGAGACGCTCCCAAAGAAGGGCAACGGCCAGCGCGGTTACGAGATCGAACTCGACGGCAAGTTTCTATTCTGCTGTCCCGACTTCACTCCGAAGAAGCCGAAGGAGACGAGCCTCGCGGCCGAGGAACTTTTCGACGCCCTCGTGAAGGTGAACTGCCGAAAGGTGCTCTTCTTGGACGTTTGCCACTCGGGCCAAGCGGCCGAGACGAACGTGATCCGCCGGCTGATCCCGGACGGGCAGGGGCCGTTCATCATGGCGGCCTGCGAGCAGAATCAGCTCTCGTACGAAGACCCGAAGGTCGGCCACGGGCTGTTCACGTACGCCCTCATGGAAGCGATGGGGCCGGAGTTCCGCCGGCTCGACAAGGACAGCAGCGGCGAGATGACCT
Source organism: Fimbriiglobus sp. (assembly GCA_043774415.1). Lineage (GTDB taxonomy): Bacteria > Planctomycetota > Planctomycetia > Gemmatales > Gemmataceae > JALHQU01. The sequence goes on from JAYVTJ010000763.1 coordinate 938, forward strand.
GCAAGCAGCTCTTCCGATACGTCGACCGGCGGTTGCCCGAACTGCTCGCCACCACCGGCGACCCCAAAAAGCCGCGGGTGCAGTTCCCGATCTGCTTCCCGCAGTCGCCGCCCGAGACGGTGATTTTGAAGAAGTGAGCATCTGCGAGCCAAGTCGCGTGAGCGCCCGGAGCTTGCGAAACTCCGGGCGCTGACGCGACCCGGCTCTCAATCTCTGAGGTAGTTTGTCCGAGACTGCATCCGCAACCGCATACACCGATAGACGAACCCCTCGTTTCAGGATTCCCCGATGACCCGCTGCATCCCCTCCCTGTTCGCCCTCGCGGTGGCGGTTGCCTTCGCCACCTCCGCCCGCGCGGATGAACCGGCCTTCTCGAGCGCTCTGCAAAAGCAGGCCGGGCCGATGATCGAACATTTGAAAAAGAAGGGCTGCACGAACGTCGGCGTGCTCAAGTTCCTCGTCCGACAGGGTAAGGACGCTGCGCTTCAAGACGACGCCGGGGACATCAACCACAGTCTCGCGAACCAGACGCAGCGGGCGCTCATCCTCGCCAATGCCGAGCCCGACTTCGGCATCATCGAGCAGCCGAGCGCGTTCGTGGTGAAGAACGCCATGACCGACGCCAACCACCGCACCGAAGAGGGTCGCAAGGCCTTCTTCGCGAAGAAATTCGAACTCGCCTGGAGCCGGGATAAGGTCGAACCGAGTTCGTTCCTCCTCGGCACCGCGACGATCGACGCGGGTTCGAATTCGAGGGTCGTGCAGTTCCAGATGTTCAAAGCCGACGGCAAGC
>JAYVTJ010000764.1:0-2542 GCA_043774415.1 Fimbriiglobus sp.
ACCGCGACGGGGTTCGCGAGCTTCTCCTTGCGGATGACCTTCAGCGCGACATCGCGGCCGAGGCGCATGTGCTTGGCCTTGAAGACGCGGCCCATGCCCCCCTCGCCGAGGAGGTCGGTGAGCTGGTACGACCCGATGGTGAGTTCCTTCGCGCGGCCCTTGTAGATCTCTTTCACCTGGAACTGCGTGAGCAGGCCGCGGCGCGTGAGTTCCTTGGCGAGCGTCTGCGGATCGGGCCGGAACTCCTCGACCCACGCGCGCACGTCGGCGAGCTGGGCCGCATCGAGCAGTTGGGATTGCCCGAGCGAGACGAGGAAAGCTTCGGTCGGGTCGGCACTCATCGGCGAAATCCGCGGGGATGGATGGGGACATTATGCCGAGTGACGGGGCATTGTGCGAGGGGGCGATTTCTGCGAGTCCCGTAGAACGAACGTCGTGATACCCTGCCGAGTCGATCCCCCATGAAACCACTTCTCCCCCTCGCGGTGCTGCTGCTTCCGCTCGCGCTGCTCGCGCAGCCGAAGCCGCCTGCGAAGGACACCCCCGTCATTCAGTACCCGGTGCCGCTCGTCGTCACGCCGGCGCCGAAGGTGAAGGTGATGCTGCGGGGGCAGAAGCTCGACGCCGTCACCGAGGTGAAATCGGGCGACCCGAAGGTGACGGCCAAGCTCGTCGGGAAGGGGAAAAAGGCCGGCGTGCCGAACAACTATCCCACGAACAAGCTCGGCGATACCGAGTGCGATGTCGAACTCGAGTTCGCCAAGGACTACGCCCCGGAAAGCGTCGCCCTCACCGCCGTCACGCCGGCGGGGAGCAGCGAGCCTTACAAACTGATCGTGGTGGCGAAGCCGGTCGCGGAGAAGGAGCCGAACGACAGCTTCGCCCAGGCTCAGGCCGTTGCGCTGCCTTTCACCCTCGAAGGCGCCATCTCGAAAGAGCGCGACGTGGACTGCTTCAAGTTCGAGGGGAAGAAGGGGCAGATGGTGAAGTTCGAAATCTTGGCCGCACGGCTCGGCGCCCCGACCGATGCCCTGCTGACGCTCTACGACGACGCGAAGGGCGTCGTCGCCATCGTCGATGATACGGGAGACAGCTCCGACCCCATTTTGGAAGCGAAGCTGCCGCGCGATGGGACGTACACCCTCGTGGTGATCGAAGCCGCAGACTTGGGCGGCCCGCAGTTCGGCTACCGCTTGAAGGGTGAGTGACAATGCTCCAGATCCACACCGTCGAATCGATGCCTTTCGCCGAGAACTCCTACGTCGTCTGGCGGACGGGGCACTCCGAATGCTTCGTCATCGACCCCGGTTTCGAACCCGAGTTGATCCTCGAATTCCTGCGCGCGAAGTCGCTGACGCTCGCGGCCATCGTCTGCACGCACGGACACGTCGATCACATCGCCGGCAACGCGGCCCTCAAGCAGGCCTTCCCGGAGGCGCCGATCCTCATCGGCGAACACGAGGCCGACTTCCTCACCGATGCCCAGATCAACATGAGCGCGAAGTACGGCTTCGAAGTGCTCAGCCCGCCGGCCGACCGACTCGTGAAGGATGGCGAAACAATTACAGTCGCCGGGATCGACCTCGATGTGCGCGAGATCCCCGGCCACTCGCCGGGACACGTGGTCTATGTGATCCACGAGATGATTCCGAAGTGGGTTCTCGGCGGCGATGTGCTCTTCGAGGGGAGCGTCGGGCGCACCGACTTCCCTGGCGGCAGTTTCGCAACGCTCAAAGCCGGCATCACCGCGAAACTCTGGCCGCTGCCGGACGACACCGCGGTCTTCCCCGGCCACGGGTCGCCCACCACGACCGGCCGCGAGAAGCGCATGAACGCCTACGTCGGGGTTGATGCGTGAACCTCGCGGCGGACTCTGTGTCCGGTGAGGGACGGGGCGGCGGAGCGGGGCATTCCGGACAGATGATCCGGATGCGGCGACTTGACATTCGCCGCTCCGGGCCGATGATAGAACAGATGCAGGCCACGGGAACGCCTGCCGACCGGGAACGGACCGCACCTTTCGGAGGGTCGATCACGAAGGCGAACCAGCACTGCGAGCTGTTCGGCTTTTTGCTCTGTCGATCTCCCGGAGGACGACCCTGAGGGGAGATCATTTGAACAGCCTCGCCACTCTGCCCACGATGTCCGATCTGCTCGGCGCGACCGCGTCGGCCGCATCCACCCGTCGCCGCGACCTCCCCGACGCCCTCCAGCGCGCCTGTCTCGCCGCCCAAACTGCGGCCGACAATAAGGGGCAGGAGATCGCGATCCTTGACCTGCGGAAGGTCACCCCGATCTTCGATTTCTTCGTGATCGCTACCGGCACGAGCCGCCGGCAGATCCACACCATCGTGGAAGAGATCGACGCTACGATGCGCCGCGTCGGCGACACGCGGAGCGGGGTCGAAGGGTACGAGTCGAGCAAGTGGGTGGTGCAGGACTACGGCGACGTGCTGGTGCACGTGTTCGACCCCGAAACGCGAAGCTTCTACAACCTCGAAGAACTCTGGGCCGACGCCGAGAAGCTCGACTGGGAACAAGA
>JAYVTJ010000765.1:0-1770 GCA_043774415.1 Fimbriiglobus sp.
GCAGCTCGGGCTCGACCCGACGGCCCGGACCCGCGTGGCCGCGAAGCCCTACGTCCGACCGGGCGGGCTGCCGAAGACGCGGCCGCTCACGCAGCTGGACCGGCTCTATCCGAACGGGTAGCCGGCGTTTCGCCGGCGCGGATCCGCCTCAAATCTTCCACTGCCACTCCAACCCGCCCGGCAGATCGCACACGGCGAATTCGAGGTGGATGACCCGCCTGTGCGTGGGCTGCGTCGCCGCGCTCGACGCATGGAGAAGCAGAGGCCGAAACGCGAGTATCGACCCCTCCTCCGCGACACCGATTTCCTCTTCGAAGCCTGCGACCCAGCGCTCTATCTCGGCAGGCGAAAAGATGCCTGCCCGATGCGAGCCCGGAATGAGACGCAGGGGGCCGTTGCCGATTCCGCACGGATCGATGTGGATGCGGATGGCGAGCATGCCCGCGAGCAAGTGCGGCGGCGCTTGGACGTGGTGGACGCCCTCCTTGATCGACCACGGGCCGAATCCGGCCACCTCGCGCCGCTCGCGCACGGCGATCGTCAAATCCTGATGCCACGGCACGAACCAGTTCGATCCGGGCCGCTTGTCGAAGAACAGTCCGCGGACCGCGCGGCAGGCCCCTCCGAGCACGGGAGTGGCAACGCAGCGCACCGACTCCGCGAGATCGCGGATGCAAACCCGATCCAGCAAATTCCGCATCCCGCCCCGGAGCGAGTCGCCGCCGCGCTCCGCGAGAGAGGCGGCGACGATGTCCAATGTAGAGTGAGGAACCACCGATCCGGTCACGGCCCACCCCTTTTTCCGAATCCCGTCGGAGAGCGATGCGATCATGTCCACGCCGCACCCCGTTTCCGCGTTCCGATATGATCGCACCGACACCACTCGCTCCAAGATAGCGGTTGATCGCAGAATCGAATTCGGGCAACTCCACCCGGCAAGCGCGAGTCGACGATGCGGAGAACGGCAATCCCGGCTCGACGGTCGAAGTTTTCGAATGCCCTCTCGCCAAAGGGAAAAGGCCCCCGTGCGGGAGCCTCGTGGGCGGAAGGGTGGGCTGCGGTGGGTGTCAGAGGCCGGGCATGGTCGCTGCGACTGCGGAGTTCGCCCTCGCGGTCTTGGCCTTCGGGACCTTGGTCGCCTTCGCGGGCTCAGTTGCCCCTGCCACTCCGAAGTGCCCCTTGGTCGCGCGGCGGAAGCGCGAGGTGTCCCCCTTCACCCCGATCTCGCGGAGGATGGCCGCGTACAGCGTGGCGTGCGGCGTCTTGCCGCCGGGGCTCGTCCAGTACCCCTCGGCGTCCATGGCCGCGATCATCGCCTTGGCGTTCATCGGCTCCCCCGCTTCGGCGAGCACCCGCGCCGCCGCGTCGAGGGCGCTCATCTTCTTCGCAGTCGTTGCTGGGGGCAGAGTCGCTGCAGCGGGCTTCGGCTTCGCGACCTCGGTCGCTTTGGTAGACTTCGGGCCGGCGGTCGTCTTCTTCGTGGACATGGTCGAACTCCTAGGATTTGTGGGCGCGTCGCGGGTTCGACGCATCACACAGTTACACCCCGTCCCGGAGACAGGGAAGCGCACAAGGCGACTATTCCCCACGAATTCCTGATGTTTTCGGAAGGAGGCGACTCGTGGCGGACGATCGTGGCGAGATACCCGCCGGAAGTGGCCGCAACCTTAGGCTCTCGGTCGCGGCCCGGCAGCTGGCCGGCGTGTCCGGAGAACCGGTGACCGAGGCGATGATCCGCGCCGACTTCGAGGCCGGCGCCTTCGCGGAGCA
>JAYVTJ010000766.1:0-1680 GCA_043774415.1 Fimbriiglobus sp.
CGGTTTCAGCAGCCAGCCGCGCCCGGCCGGATTGCGCGGATACCGGCTGGCGATCAATTGCTCGGGCGGCATTTCGAGGGCCATCGCCATGATGCGGACGTTCTCGGCCGATTCATCCGGCACACCGTCGAGCGTCCGCGCCGCGACGCCGCCGTAGGCGTGGGTGTACCGGAGCGGCACCTTGTCCACGGGCAGCGGCGGCGAGATGAAGATGCGTCCGGCCGAATCGGTGATGCACTCGCGATCTCCGAGCACGAGGACGCGCTTGGCGACTTTCCCGTTCACCGAGACACGGGCCTCGAATTGATTCCGCCCCCTGCCATAGGCGTGGCCGTGGATCACCAGATCGGTCCGCAGTTTCATCGGCACAGTATCGGTGTCGTGGAGCAACTCGTCGGGGGCATCGGGATCGAACACAAGGTCGTCGCGGATCGGCAATTGCTCTTCGGCGAGGACGAGGCGGCCCCGCTCCAGCGCGTAGGTGCGCTTGGCCAAAACGACCAGGTGGCAAGCGCCGGAGGGTTCGCGGAAGGACAATTGCATGGCGGAGCGCACCTGTCGGTAGGAGCCGGGGAATCCCGAAGGGCATTCAGTAGTCGATGGGAACGGTACCGTTGTTGTAATCTTCCGCGGGATGTTCGGGCGGCGCGTTCTCCCCGGTCGCCTGATCGAGTTCGGCCCCCTGACGGTCGAAGAATCCGCCGAGCTTCCCGGCTCCAGTCCCCCCCGGCGTGATCGGATTGCCGTCGGCGTCTGTGCCGTACCCGCCCGCGGTTCCGATGTCGGCCCCCATCGGTCCGCCGGTGAGGAAGCCGATGACGGCGGTGACGGCGGTCTCCCCGAATCGACCGAGCAAGCGGCCCACGACGCCGTTGCTCAGCCCGAGTTTGAAGAGCGGGCCCATGATGAAAGCCGGCGCCCCGTGTTCCAACAGGGCGGCGCCGACCGAGGCGTAGGCGCTGCCGAGCGCCCCCGCCACGGCGCCGCCCGCTTTGCCCCCGACCCACTGCAGGGCGGTCTGGATCAGGAAGTCGGACGCCATGTTCATGAGCCCCGCGTAGATGTCCCCCGCCGTCATATCGACGCGGTGCGTCGCCACGGCCAGCACCGTGCCCGTCGGCGTCGGCGCGGGCGTACCGCAGTTCAGATTCAAGTTGATGGCGAACAGCAGCGAGACGCCGACCGTGCCTTTGTCGCATTTGTACTTCGACGAGCCGAAGTGGTTCTTCGACGCGCTCAGCGGGATTTCGACCGCCAGCAGCACGCTCGCGGAACCGACGTGCGGGATCAGCGGCCCGATGTCCGAGCCTTTCATGATCGTCGGGCCGAACGAGTCGGTGAAGATCGTCGTGGAGTAGACGGCCGTGGCCCCCGTGCCCAAGAGCGTGAATGCGGTGTTGTGCGGCAGCGGGGCCGGCGTAAGGGGGGCCGGCGGAATCAGAACCTGGTGCAGATCGATCCCGATCATCGGGTGGAAGCCTTTGAGCACGCCGTGTTTCATCGCGGGATCTCCGGTGCCGCCGCCGGCGGGAACAGAACCAATTCGCACTGCCGCTTCTCGAAGAAGACGACCTTGTACCGGAACGCGTGCCGGTAAGTCACGAACACGCGCCCGCGCTCCACTTCGACGCCGACTTGATCGAGCTGCGGAATCACATCGTGGATTTTGTCGCCCAACTG
>JAYVTJ010000767.1:0-11297 GCA_043774415.1 Fimbriiglobus sp.
CCTTTGCGGATGGGCGCCAGATCGACCGAGGCCACGACCGCGTGCTTCGGGGCGAAGGCCAGCGCTTCGGCGAGCGGGCCGTCCTGCGTCACTTCGCCGGCCTTCAGGACTTCGAGGAACTTGCCGATCCCCTTATTGTCACCCCGCGATTCCAGGAATGCGACGGTCCGGTCGTCGACGAAGACGATCACCCGATTGTCGGCGATGTAGACGTTCTTCCCGTCGATCTCCTCGGGGACGTCCGGATTCGCCTTGCGGTAGTCGGCGACGGGGACGGCGCCCAACCCCTTCGCGAACTTCGGCGCATCGAGCGCCTTCCGCGCCGTGATGTACATCACCGGCGGGGATTCCTCGCCCCGGTCGAAGGGGGACGCCGCCGCCGAAACCGTGAACCGCTCGATCTCGCCGGGCTCGAACCCCAGCTCCTTTTTCAGCGATTGCACCAACGGGTTCTTGCTGTCTTCCAAGGCCTTGCGCACCCCGACGAGTTGCGGGTTATCCCAGAGTGCGGCCACGTTCACGCTCAGAACGGCGAAGCCATCGGCGGGGATGGTCTCGGTGCCGGGGGCGCGCTTCGGCTCGGCGGCGGTCGCGAACGCCGGCAGCGCGAGCGCCGCGATCAGACCCAGAATGATGATCCGCACGGTGAACCCTCCGACGAGTGACGGGAAGACGGGCAGGGTTGATGATACCGAAACGCGGCCGCGTTCGCCCACCGCGAACTTCGGCTTGGCAGCGCGGTTTGCGGACGTTATGGCGACCCCCATCGACGGGGCGGTTCCGGCAAGTGCCGCAGCGCCCGCGCCCCGCGACCCCCGTGAAAGGCAGGCCATCGGATGGCGACTCGCAACCTCCTCCGCACCGGCGCCGTCGCCGCACTCCTCGCAGTCGGCACCGCGGCGCGGGCCGACGAACCGGCGCAGTACCCCGGCTATCCGGAAATTCCGAACACCGTCACGCCGGTCGTGGCGAAGGTCGTGGTGGCCGCACCCGCGATCGACGGCGCGACCGCCTTCCCGAAGATGATCGCCGACGCCAAGGCGGCGTACGCCAAGACGCGCGACTACTCCGGGCACATCGTCCGCCAGGAGCGCGTGAACGGCACGCTGCTCGCCGAGCAATCGGGCGAGATCCACGTCCGCACCGAACCGTTCAGCATCGCCGTGAAGATGCTGCTGCCGAAGGCCGCGAGCGGCTGGGAAGCGTCGTTCGTCACCGGCCTCGGCGCGAAGGATGACCGCTTCCGCTTCCGCCCGGCGGGGATCGCCGGCGCCGACGGCTTGAAGGGGATGAAGGTCACCGATCCGAAGGCGCTCGACGGCCAGCGCCACCCGATCACCGACACCGGCATCGGGGCCATCCTGACCCGCACCGAGAAGATCGTCGAAGTCGAGAAGAAGGCGAAGAACCCGGTGCAGATCGTCGCGGCCGAGTACACCTTCCAGAAGCGGCCGACCGTGCGGTACGAGATCTTCTGCGAGCGGCCGCACCCGCTGCGGTACGCCCACCGGGTCGTGCTGTACGCGGACAAAGAGACCAAACTGCCCGTGCGGTTCGAGTCGTACGACGCCCCCAAATTGGGCGATGCGACGGGCGACCTGCTCGAATGCGTCAGCTTCGTGAATCTGAAGTTCAACGGCGGCCTCGGCGACAGCGCCTTCGACAAGTAGGCCGCGGGCGTCCTCTCGGGGGAGAGGTTTTCGGGGGAAGCGAGGGGCCGCCGCGGGAGACCGCGGCGGCCCTTCCGCGTTCCCGGCCCCGGCCGCCGACCCCGGCACTAGAATGGCTCCATCGCCGTACTGGAGTCGCGGATGAACTCGCTCGTCTGCCCGTTCTGCAACTCGCCGTTCGACCTGCCCGGCGTGCCGGGCCGCGTGGTCTGTCCGCGCTGCGGCGAAGCGATCCCGGCGAAGCTGCTCCCCGCCGTCGAAAGCGGGCGAATCGCATCCGCGGACCGGCCCGCTCCGACGGAACTCGCCCCCGCGATTTCGCTCCGTCGGATCGGCGCGAAGTCCGCGGTGCTGCTCGCCGCGGTCGCCGTCGCCCTCGTGGCCGTCTGGTTCTATCTCGACGGCAAGAAGCCCGACACCGTCGCGCCGGTGCCGATCCCACTGCCGACCCGGCCGCCGATGTCCCTCGCCGCGCTGCGGCATCTCCCGCCGGACACGCAGGTCGCGATCACGTTCCACTCGTCGCCGCTGCTCCAGTACGCCGACCGGGCGGGCAAGAAGCCCGAGCAGGTGCTGGCCGAACTCGGGTTGCCCGTCGGCGTGCTGGAGAGGCTCGCGAAAGCCGGCATCCCGCTCGACCTGATCGACCACGCCGCAATCGGCATCGGCCTGACCGATTCGCCGAAGGTCTCGATCGCGCTCCTGCTGCGGAAGCCGATCGAAAGCGAGTCCCACTTCCGCGAGGCGCTCAACGTGCGCCCGAACGCGGACAAGCCGGGGCGGGCCAAAGTCGATCTCCCCGGAGTTCCGGTGTCGCTCGAGATGCACAAGTTCGACGGGACGACCTACCTCTTCTCGTCCGACTCGGCGGCGCTCGACGGCATGCTGAAGCCGCAAGAGAATGCGGAGTTCCTGAAGGCGGGGCTGCGCGAAACGATCGGGAAGCTCGATCCGTCCTGCTTCGCGTGGCTCGCCACCGACAATCAGAATTGGGCCGCGCTGCCGGTGGTCAAGCTCCTGTCCGCGCTCGCCAAGCGGGAGGATGTGCCGAAGCGGTTGAAGGGGATCCGGGCGCTGGCGTCCGGACTGGCGCTCCGGCCCGATCTGACTCTGATACTGGCCATGCGCCTCGCCGATGCCGAGGCGATCCGCGAGTTCGAGGCGAAGGCGCGGACGAGCCTCGCGGGGCCGAACACCGAGATGACGGCCGAGAACGAGTGGCGAACATTCCGGGTGACGGGCGTGACGGCCGCCGAGGGTCTGCCCGGAATCCGGGCGCTCTTCGACCCGTGAGGCAGCGCCGGGCTTTCGCTATCATCTGAGTACCTTCCCTCCGAGCCGCGCATGGACACCGAGACCGAAGCCCCGCCGACCGATCCCGCGCTGTTCGACCGCGCCGCCGCCGCGCTCGCGGCCGACGGCCCGCTGAAAGCCGTCGATGCGCTCATCGCCGATCTCATGGCCGCCGAGAACTTCCAGGCCGTCTTCTACGCGAAGCTGATGCGCAAGCGCGTCGAACTCGGCGTCTCGCCGTTCCCCACCGGCCCATCGGACGAACTCCCGGAGGCGAGCCACGAAGCCTACGAGAACGCCATCCGCGAAGCGGGCCGCGCCGTCGGCAACCTCTACCTCGACCGGCGCGACTTCGCCAAGGCGTGGGGCTTCTACCGGATGCTCGGCGAGCAGGAGCGGATGTTCGCCGCGCTCGACACGTACGAGCCGGCCCCGGACGACGACACCTACGGCATCGTCGAGATCGCCTGGCAGCACGGCGTCCATCCGCAGAAGGGGTTCGACATCCTCCTCGGCCGCTCGGGCGTCTGCTCCGCGATCACGATGGTCGGCTCGGCCGACTTGTCGAAGAACCCCGACCTGCGCGAGTACTGCGTCAAGAAGCTCGTCCGCGCCCTGCACGAGCAATTGAAGGACCGCATCCGCGGCGACCTCGAAGGGCGGAGCATCGCGGTGCCGGCCGAGGCGACGATCTCGCAGATGATCGCCGCCGGCGGCCCGGAGTTGTTCGGCGAGGACGCCTACCACATCGACGTCTCGCACCTCAGCTCGGTAGTGCAGCTCGCGGCGCATCTGCCGAAGTGCGCCGAACTCGACTTGGCCGGTGAACTCTGCGTGTACGGAGTGAACCTGTCGCCCAATCTCCGCGGCGACATGCCCGCGCCCTTCGACGGCGGCTACACCGACTACGCGAAGTACCTCGACATTCTGGCGGGGCGGAACGTCGATGCGAACCTCGCGCACTTTCGGGCGAAGCTCGACGCCGCCGCCGGCATGGGCGACACCTTCCCCGCGGAAGTGCTCATCAATCTGCTCCTGCGCATCGACCGATTGCCCGAAGCGCTCGCCATCGCCAAGAAGTACCTGACCGACCCGGACATCCGCGATCTGTCGTGCCCGACCGTGAGCGAATTGGCCCGCCGCTCGGGGGACTACGCGGCGTTCGCCGCCGCTTCGCGGTCCGCCGCCGATCCGGTGAATTTCCTCGCGGGACTGATTGCAGCGAAAACGAAGTGATTTGTCATTGTCCCCGTTAGCCCGACGCGCAAGCGAGGGAGTCGAAACCCTCGCTTGTGCGTCGGGCTAACGGAACCGGTTGTGAGTGTCCCATGTCCGAACCGAACTCCGAGCCGCCGGCCGAAACCACCGAGGAGCGCCTGCGCCGGCTCGAACAGATGGTCGCCACGATGCACCCCGGCCTCGCCCCGGATGGCTACTCGCCACCGCTGCCGCCGGCAGGTCCCGTCATTCCGCTGTCGCTGCTCGTGAATGCGGCCGTCGATCCCGCGTCAGCGCGGCGCCGGATCATCGGCGAATTGCCCGTGCTGCGCGAAATCAAGCTCGTCGTGCGGATGTACCTCGATCCGCGCTACCGGCTCAGCCGGCTGACCCAGCTCGGCGTCCCGGCGCTGATCGCTCTCGCGGTGTTTAACTACTGCTGCTTCGCGTTCCTGTTCCCGGTCATCCCGTTCATCTCGCCGATCGCCGAGCGGCTGATCCTGCTGATCGTCGGCGCCGCCTTCGCGGTCGTGCTGAACCGCGAAGCGCTCCGCTACCAGGCGGTGCTCGATTACCTCGCCCGCGCGGGCCGATGAAGGTGCGCCCATGATCCGCCTCGGAGTGAACATCGACCACGTCGCGACGCTCCGCCAAGCCCGGCGGACGTATGAACCCGATCCCGTCGCGGCGGCGATCCTCGCCACGCTCGCCGGGGCCGACGGCATCACCGTCCACCTGCGCGAAGACCGCCGGCACATTCAGGATCGCGACCTGCCGCTGCTGCGCGAAACGGTCCACACGAGGCTGAACCTCGAACTCGCCGCGTACGACGAGATCCTCGCCATCGCCGTGAAGCTGAAGCCGGACGAAGCGACGCTCGTCCCCGAGAAGCGCCAGGAACTGACGACCGAAGGCGGCCTTGACGCCGCCGGGCAACTCGACGCGATCCGCGCCGCGACGGATCGCCTCAAGGCCGCCGGGATCGTCGTCTCGCTCTTCATCGATTGCAACTTGCATCAGATCGATGCCGCTGTCGCCGTAGGGGCGCACGCCATCGAATTCCACACCGGCACCTATGCCGATGCGAGGGTCGGAGCCGACCGAGATGCGGAACTCGCGAAGCTGCGCGCAGCGACGGCGCACGCCATCGAGCGCGGCTTGCACGTTCATATGGGCCACGGACTGAACTACGCGAATGTGCCGGCGATCGTGCGCATCCCGGGCATCGAAGAGTTGAACATCGGCCACAGCATCATCAGCCGGGCGGTGCTCGTCGGGCTGGAGCGCGCGGTGCGGGAAATGAAGGCGGTGATGTGCGAGCACTTCCCGAATCCGAAGCGGTGAGAGTCCTCATCGGATTTCGGGCTTCGGATTCACCGGTGAGAATCGGCATGCTGCATTCCTACTCCCCCGCCGCTTCCCGGCCGGGGAGTTCCACGTTTGCCAACTCCGGCAGTCCCAGGGTCGTCCGGACGGCTCGCACGCGGTTCATCAAATAGACCCGCGTCCGCAGGTGGTCGTCGAGCAGTTCCGCCGGCACCACCTCGGCGACCGAAATGCCGACGCGCATCGGCCGGCGGAAATCCATCGGCTTGTTCTTCGTCGGCAAGCCGTTGTAAAACGAGCACCAGGCCCCCCAGCCCCCCTCGATCCAGCAGGCCACCACCGGCGTCTCGGGCCGCTCCTTCAGAATCTGCCAGACGCCCTGCCCGAAGCGGCGCAGCGGCACCTCCTCCTTCCGGCGCAGGTAGCCCTCGGGGAAGAGCATGACGCACTCGCCGCGGTCGAGCGCCGCGATGGCGAGCCGCAGTTCCGGCGCTTCGCGGCGGATCGGCGTCTCGGGGACGACGATCACCCGGAAGATGTACTTCAGCAGCGGCCGGAGGAACCAGATCTTGTAGAAGCGCGCCGTCATCATCGGCGTCGCGGGTCGCGGCAGCGCCTTCGACACGAAGGTCGGATCGAACCAGCAGGCGTGGTTTCCGATGACCAGCACCGGTCCGAGGACGGGGAACTCGAACAGCCCCGGCCCGCCGCGGCGGACGGCGTAGCAGACGGTGACCGGCACTTCGAAGAAGAGTTCCATGGCGGGGCGCTTGAGGGCCAGCAAACTCCACAGCATGAGGAGGATCGCGGCGGCGAGAACGCCGGACTGGGCGATGTCGTCGAACGCCGCGCGGTCGTCGGTCAGCACGTTCGAACTGTTCGAGTTGTACGCGACGGCGGCGAGGAGCGTCCCGAGAAGCACGACGAACTTCGGAATTGCCAGTCGGCGCTGCACGGGCAACGGCAAACGGCGCAGCGGGAACGAGGCGACGTACCAGAAGAGGCCGAGGAAGCCGACGCACGCGAGGAACCCGGCGAGTGCGCCGAGGGTCGGCGTGCGGTGGTCGCCGAGCACGATGAACGCGAGGATCACCGCGAGCGGAAGGGACGCCCAAGTCGCGAAACCCGTCGTGCGGAAGCGCGTCGTCCAGCCCCAGAGCGCGGCCCCGACCGCCAGGCCCGCGAGCGAGCCGAGCTGGACTCCGCGATAGAACTCCATCGCGACGGTCGGACTCAGCAGGAACGATTGCAGCGCGAAGACGACCGCCAAGTTCAGCAGATACGCGACGACCACATCCCACACGGTGCGGACGGAATAGGTCGGTTCCGGGGGCGCGGCGGCTTGGCTCATGATTCACCGGAGTCGGGGGGAGGGCAATTCTACGAACGCCGGAAAATTCGCCCGGCACCGATCTGCGCACTACAGTCCGGCATGACGCGTCGCACCCGCTTGCTCGTCCTGATCCTCCTCGTGGTCGTCGGCGCGGTCGGCGTCCGGTTCGCGCCGCACTTCGGCGACGCCGCCGTGCTCCGCCCCTTCGACTACATGCAGTACCACAGTGCGGGCCGGGCCGTGCTGCGCGGGCAGAACCCGTACGACGGCCGCGTGCTCTATCCGCTGCAAAAAGAGATCGGCACGAACTGGGACGACCCGGTGATGATGTGGAATCCGCCTTGGACGTTGCCGATCGCGATCCCGCTCGGGGCGATGCACTGGCGGATCGGCCAACTCCTCTGGTTCGCCGCGAACTTCGCGGCCGTGGCCGGTTCGGCGCTGCTTCTCTGGCGCAGCTTCGGCGGACCGCGCGAATGCAGGGGTGTCGCGCTCGCCGTGGCGCTCGGCTTCGCGCCGACGGTTTTCCTGCTGCTGCTCGGGCAGATTTCGGGCTTCCTGCTGCTCGGACTCGCCGGGTTCCTGTGGGCCGTGCGGAATCGGCGCTTCGCCCTCGCCGGGTGCTTGGCGGCGCTCACGGCGATCAAGCCGCACCTGTTCGTACCCTTCGCGCTGCTGCTCGGATTGGAAGCGATCCACAAAGCCGCGTTCCGCCGCACGATCCTTGCAGGCACGCTGGCGCTCGGGCTGTTCGCGGTGATCCCGCTGGCATGGAACCCGGAGGTCTGGAGCCAGTACCGCGAGGCGACCGGCGCCGGGGAAGCGTCGTCGCACAATACGATCCGCGAGTGGGTCCACCCGACGCTCGGCTATGCGATCCGCCAGGCGCTGCCGGGTGAACCGTTCCGCGCGCAGTTCCTGCCGCTGGCGTTCGTGCTGCCGTTCGTGGGGGTCTACTGGTATCGCCGGCGGGCCGAGTGGAATTGGACGGTCGAGCTGCCGCGGGTCGTGCTTGTGTCGATGGTCGCGGCTCCCTACGGCGCCTGGGGTTTCGACCTCGTCGTGCTGCTCGTGCCGGTGGTGCAAGCCGCCGTATGGTTGGTCCCGCACCGCGCGCTGGCCATCCGCTTCGCGATCGCCTTCGGCACACTCAACGTCCTCGCGCTGCTGACGCTGCTACGCGAGAACTCGATGACGAACGTCTGGCTGGCGCCGGCGGTCGCCCTCGGCTACTTGGCCGTCGGCTTCAGCTTGAGTCCGCGGGCGAGCCGGAGCTCGGCGGCGGTGCCCGCATGAAACCGCGCACCGTCCTTTCGATTGTCGCGCTCGCGCTGATGCTGCTCCTCGCGGGGTGGTTGCTGCAACCGCTGCTGAACGACAGCGCTATTTGGCCGCCGGACGATTACGTCGAGTACTGGGCGGCCGGGCGGTTGAACTTGCAGGGGGAGAATCCGTACTCGCCGGAGTTGCTGTTGCCGCTGGAGCGCGGTGCCGGTCGGGATACCGACGAAGCGATCATGATGTGGAACCCGCCTTGGACGCTGAGTGTGGCGATGCCGCTCGGGGCACTGCCGGCGCGGGCCGGGCAGTTCGCCTGGCTGTTCGTGCAAGCGGGATGCTTGGTGGCGGCGGCGCTGATGCTGGCGAAGGGATCGCATCGCATTCCCGCACTCGCTCTCACGTTCACCTTCGTGCCGACGCTCTTCCTGCTGCAATCGGGGCAGATCGCCGGCTTGCTCGTGCTCGGCGCCGCGCTCTTCGCCGTGCTCGCGCACCGCGGTTACCCGTTGCTCGCCGGGGTCGCGGCGGTGCTCCTCGCGATCAAACCGCACCTCGCGTACTTGCTCTGGCTCGCGGTCGCGCTCGATGCATTCCAGAATCGTCGGTACCGGATCGTGCTCGGCGGCATCTTCGGCGGGATCGCTTTCACGCTGGTCCCGATGGCGTTCAACCCGGACGTCTGGACGCACTACTCCGCGGCCTATCGCGATCATCCGCCGACCCAGTGGGTGTCGCTGACGCTCGGCAGCATCCTGCGCTTCGCCTTCGGCGAGCGCCACTTCTGGCTGAACTTCGTGCCGATGATCTTGGGCGTCGCGTGGTTCGCCAATCACTGGCGGACGCACTCGCGGAATTGGAACTGGACGGAGCAGATGCCCGCGATCCTGCTCGTCTCGTTCGCGACGGCCCCGTACGGCGCCTGGCACTTCGACCTCGCGCTGCTGCTGATCCCCATCTGGCACTTGGCCGGCACGCTGAGCGGAATTCGGCGGTGGTTCGCCGTCGCGCTGTTCGCCGCCGCGAACATCCTTATGCTCGCGCTGAACGCCGGCGGCGTGACCTCCTTCTACTACGTCTGGGTGGCGCCGCTCGTGCTCGCGGCTTACTTCGGCTTCCGGCTCCCGGCCCGCGCTCCCTCCTCGGCGCTGGTGCCGGCATGACGCTCCTTCGCCGCATCGGCCCCGGGCCACTCCTCTTCGTCGTCTTCTGGCTGACGCTGCTGGCGACCGGCTCGCGCTTCCTCCGCGACCCCGGCATGTTCTGGCACACCGTCGTCGGCGGAAAGATCTCGAACGGAGACTTCGTCGATCGCGAGCCGTTCACCTTCACGCGCTCCGGCGAACCGTGGGTGCCGTACCAGTGGCTCGGCGAAGTGGCGATGGCCGGAGTCCACCGCATCGGCGGGCTCGATTCGCTCCTCGTCGCCGCGACGGCCATCGTCGCCGGGCTGTTCGCGTGGCTCGCCGCGAAGCTCATCCGCACGGGCCTGCATCCGATCTTCGCCGTCGGCGTCACCCTGCTCGCCGTCGCCGCCGCGAGCACGCACTTCCACGTGCGGCCGCACCTCTTCACCATGCTCGGCATGGCCGTGACGATGCAGGCGATCCTCGCATTCGAGCATGGCCGGGCCGGACTTCGGAAACTCGCGTGGCTCGTCCCCTTCTACCTCATTTGGACCAACGTCCACGGGGGGATGCTCGGCGGCCTCACGACCCTGGGCCTCGCCTTCGCCGGCTGGCTTGTTTGGCGCGCCCTCGGCTGGGCCAGCCCCGTCCGCACTGCGCGCACTGTCATCGGCTTGTCAGCGATCGGCATCGCCTGCTCCCTCACGGCTTTTCTGACGCCCTACGGCGACGGCATCTTCAACACTTGGATGTACATCTACAGCGGGATGCCGCGGCTCCCCGAGATCATCGTCGAGCACTCCCGGCTCGATTTCGCCGACCCGCATTCTTGGCCGATGCTCGCCTTCGGGCTTCTCTATCTGATGGTGCTCGCCGGGACGCTGCCGGGTAAGCCCCGCGTGGCGTGGCTCATCCCGCTCTTCTGGCTCGTGCAGGCGTGCCTGCGCGTCCGGCACGGCTCGCTCTTCGCCATCGTCGGCATGGTCGCGCTGATCGACCTCTGGCCGCACACGCGCTACGCCGCATGGCTCGCGCGGAAGCGCCCCGATGTGTACGATCCGAAGCTGCCCGTCGCGGGAACGGCGCGCGGGATCGTCATCACGGCTTGCGCCTGCGTAGCCCTCGCACTGGCAGCCCAATCACTCAAACTCCCCGTCCCCCTCATCGGCACCGGCTGCGCCCAACTCGAGGCCGAGCGCTGGCCGACGGAGGCGCTCGACGAGTTGAAGGCGCACGAACCGAAGTCGCCGGGCGCCGGCAACAAGATCTTCTGCGAGTACATCTACGGCGGCTACCTCGAGTACCACTGCCCCGGATACCGCGTCTTCGTGGACGACCGCTGCGAAGTTTTCGGCGACGAATGGCTCGTCGACTTCGTGAACGCCGAGAGCACCGGTACCGCCGAGGCGATGGCGCGCTGGCAGGCGGAGTACGGGCGGTTCGACTTCGCACTGACGGCGAACCCCTCCGGCTACGGCGACTACTTCGAAGCGCGGCCCGCCGAATGGGAGATGGTGACGAAGACGGACCGGGTGAGGTTCTTTGTCCGGAAGATTCCGTGACGCATCACTCCTTCTTCATCCCGAACTGATCGAACAGCCTCCCGTCGCTGTCGAACACGCGGCAGTCGAGCGTGCCGCCGTGGACCGTGAAATAGCAGAAGTGGAAATCGACGCGACCCTGGTTCTTGAAGAACGCCGGCGTCGGCTCGAACCCTTCGAGCCTGCCGCCGCCCCCGCCGCTCGTCAGGTAGGTCGTGCCGGCCTTTGCTTCCACTCGGCCGCCGCGCAAGGGCCATGTCCGCTCGTAGGCGTGGATGTGGCCGTTCATCACCAGATCGACTTTGTGCTTGTCGTAGAGTGCGATCAGCGCCTTGTGCTTGAGCGCGCCGTAGGTCGAAGTCACCTTCTCGGTGTTGCCGTAGTCGTCGGCGTCCGACGTGTAGCACGGATGATGGTGGTAGACCACCTTCCACTTCGCATCGGATGCCGAGAGCGCTTTGTCGAGCCACTTGTACTGCTCGCTCTCGGGATCGACGGGCCGGTTAGTATC
>JAYVTJ010000768.1:0-2264 GCA_043774415.1 Fimbriiglobus sp.
GCGCAGGAAGCGCTTCCGGGCCGGCGACGTGGCGGCGAGTTGCGGGGCCATCACCTTGATCGCGACCACGCGCTGGAGCACATCGTCGAAGGCGCGGAAGACGATGCCGAAGCCGCCTTTCCCGAGAACCTGCAAGACCTCGTAATGGCCGATGCGACCGAGGGAATCCGGTCGCTGGGAGGGGGAGAGGAAGTTCAGCTCTTCGATGTCGGAATCTCGGCTCGACACGGAATCCCCCTGCACGGTCACGGTGTTCGCCTCATCCGAATCCGGTCGGACTTGTTCGGGTGCCGGGACGTCGAGAAACTCGCCGGTGCGAAAGTGTGCGGCGAGCAATTCTTCGACCTGCCGGCGGAGATCCGCATCCCCGCCGCAACTGCGGTCCAAATATTCGGAGCGCGACTTCGCATCGGGATGATCGAGGGCGGCGAGAAACAGATCTTCCACGCTCATGGCGGGCACTCCGAAATGGTTGGCTCGACAGCAATGCGAAATCCGAACGGATTGCTGGCCAAGAATGTTCAGGTTTTTTCGCAGGCCCCTTCGACCGCGCGCCGGAGCCACGCGCGGGCGAAGGCCCAATGCCGACCGGCGGTCCGCTCCGATAGCCCGAGGGCCGCAGCCGATTCGGAGAGAGTCAGTCCGCCGAAATAGCGGAGTTGAACGAGCTGGGCTTTCACTGGATCCTCGATCGCCAATCGGGTCAGAGCTTCATCGAGGGCGAGCAAATCTTCCCGCGGTTCCGGCACCGCGGCGAGATCGGGTCCGAATCCGAGTCGGGCGAATTCCCCGCCGTGGCGCACCGCCGACTTGCGCCGCGCCTGATCGACGAGGATGCGCCGCATAGCCTCCGCTGCGGCCGCGAAGAAATGGCCGCGATGATCCCAGTGCTCTCCATCGGCGCCGCCGACGAGGCGCAGGTACGCCTCGTGAACCAACGCCGTGGGCTGAAGCGTCTGGTGCGGGGATTCGCCCGCCATCCGCGCGGCGGCGAGCTTGCGCAACTCGTCGTAGACGATCGGGAGCAAGTCCGCCGCGGCCCGGCGGTTCCCGCTCGCGACCGCTTCGAGCAACAGCGTGACATCGGACATGGGCCCGAGTGTATCCGCGCTTCAATGCGAAAGCGCCCTGTTAATTTCGATCCGGAGGAATTGCCGAATTCCGAAACTGCCGCTTGCTTTCGACCCCATCGCGCGCATATAGTTTCATGCGGATGTCGCGGTCCCGCTCCGCGACGGGCTAAGAGGCCAACGGAATCTTGACTGGTTCCTCGATTCCCGCGGTGTGTCCCGAACAAAGGAGGTGATGTCTTGAAACATGTTTGTAACCAGGTTGGGCGGCTGTCCCGATAGCCGCAGACGGGCCGCTGTCTGCGATGGCCGCCCCAAGTTCTGCAAGCCCCGGTGAGGTCACCGGGGCTTCTTCGTTTGACCCGCTCGCTTCGGCTCACAGTACCAACTGGAATCCCTGCGGCCATTCACCGACCCAGCCGCACGGAAAGTGTCCGCCCCGGTAGAGATTGAATCGATGCAGGGCGAATGTGGGCCGATCCGAGCAATCGCCGTACTCGTGTGCCAAAATCGCGAGTGAAATGTCCAAGCCGATGCTGATGGCGACGCGATCATCCGCACCTTGCTCGAGGCAGATCGGCTGCCACGTTTCCTCGGAAAGCTCGTTCAAGCACTGCTCGTCGGCTGCGGCGACGATGTCGTTCCAGCGCTGGTAGCGGGCCCTGTGGTTGTCGTGCAAGTACAGGGACAACTCGTTCCGCGCTTGGAGCTGAGCATCTTCGGATTCCAACCCGATGCTGGCCGCTATCGCCCCGCTCCAGTCGGCGACCATTCGAGTCTCGAAGGGAACGGCGACCCGACAGGGCTTGCCGCAGTTTTCGAACCAGCGGATCGCGCGGATCGCTTCGATGAATTCGCGGTCCAAGTGGATCGGCAGAATCGGATCCGCCACGGCGTTCAGCCGCACGAGCACTTCCCGAGCGGCGTGTAGCTTGCGTAGCTTCAGCCGCAAATAATCGACGTTGCTGAAAGACGCTTTCACCGCATGCTCGTTCTCCATCCACCAGTCGTCCCAGAACGGAGCTTGCTCTGGTCGATAGAGCGCATCGCGGAAGTATTTCAGGCACTGCTCCATCGCGAAGCTCCGTCTTGCTGTTCAATGTCGATTCTGCTTTTTTTGCAGGGCGGTTGGAGTCTCCGCAACCCGCCGAGATTCGGATGGCGCGGCAGGTTCCGAAGACTCCACCCGCCCTA
>JAYVTJ010000769.1:0-6568 GCA_043774415.1 Fimbriiglobus sp.
CGGTCCACGGGCCGAGACCGCTGCTCACGAATGCCGCGATGGCCTGGGCGCTCGCCCGCAGAGTGGGCGGGGCTTCCCGGTCGATGAACGTCGCGGCGACCACGAAGTAGAGCGCGAAGTTCAAGCCGTGCATCGGCACGCCGACGGCGAGGACGATTGCCGGTTCGCCGCCGATCATCGCCGCGGCCCGCAGGGTGCTCGCGACGACGCCGAGCAGCATCAGCCACTTCATGTTCCGCTTCGGGTTGAGCAGCGGCAGCGCGAACATGCAGCCGATCTCGAGAATTTGACCGATGGTCATCCAGCGTTCGGGCCGGGCCAGTCCGAGGTCGGTGAGGTAGCGGTGCCCGAATACACCGTAGAACTGGTTCATCTGCGTTGTGAGCAGGGCCACGAGGATGAAGACGATGAACGAGCGATCCCGGAAGAGCTTGAACGCCGGCAGACCGAAGGCTTCGCCCAAACTCTTGCCCGTCCCCTTCGGCGGCGTCCGCGGCAGCGTGAAGCCGTAGGCCCCGACCAGCAGCATCGCACCGGCGGCCAGCAGGAAAGGCTCGGCGGAAATCGGCTGGAGGATGGCGCCCATCAGCAGCCCGGCGGCGACCCATCCCACGGTGCCGAACATCCGCGTGCGCGCGAACTGGTGCCCCGGATCGGGCAGGTTCCGCAGCGACAGCACCGTCGTGAGCGTCAGCGCGATCAGCAAGCAGAACGACTGCAGGAGCATGATGGCGAAGAGCGGCCCGAAGGCGCGCGCGGTCGCGCCGCGCATCTCCGGCGAGTTGTTGATTCGCTCGTAGGCCGCTTTCACCCCGTCGGGCGGGTCGGCGTCGCGGCGCTGCGGGTGCTCCGCGAGCGGCACGCCGTCCACAAGTTCGGTCCGCATCTGCGCCGCGGATACGGCGTCGATTTCCGGGTAGGAATGATCGCACCAGAAGGTCGCACCGAGGAGGCTGAGGCCGCAGGCGGTCGCGGCCACGGCGAAGACGCGGTCGGCGCGGAAGAGTCGGTCCACCAGGAGGCCGACGAGCGGCGTGGCCAGCATCGCGCCGATGGCGAAGGTCGAGTAGATCCAGCCGACTTGTCCGGTCGTGAAATTCAGTCCCCCGCGCGGAGGGGACGACATGAGGTAGGTGCCGCTGGTGACCGCCCACGAGCCGAGTGAGAAGTAGACGAGGAACATCATCGCGGACAGCCGTGTCCGCACGGAACGGTGCATGGAAGACTCGGAGAACCGTCGGTGGACCGGACGCTGTCGTTCTACGGTTCGGCTCCGGCCGCGTCACCGACGCGGCGGTTCACAGGGCATCCGCGGTTTCGCGGATCGCCAGCACACTGCCCCGCGGAGTGGCGAGTGCGCGGCGGACGGTGTCGAGGAGGACTTGCGGGTGATAGGGCTTCGGCAGGAGGCCGAGGCACCCTTCGGTTCCGGCGAGATCGTCGGACGAATACCCGCTGGAGAAGAGGACGCGCACGCGCGGATCGATCTCGGCCATGGCGCGGAAGGTATCTTGGCCCGACAGCTTCGGCATCGTCAGGTCGAGCAAAACCAGGTCGATCTCGGCGGATCCGGCGCGGAACGCGACGAGCGCTTCCTCGCCGTCTTCGGCCTCCCGCACGGAGTATCCGCCGGATTCGAGGACGGCGCGGCCCAGTTCGCGGATCATCGATTCGTCATCGACCATCAGGATCGTCTGCCCTCGCGCCGGCGGCATCGGCGTGCGATCCAGCGGCGATTCGACCGCGGGCGGATTCTTGATCATCGGAGGGGTCCCGGGCGACATCGGGACATAGAGGTCGAACCGCGTTCCCCGACCGACTTCCGAATGCACTTCGACCCACCCGCGATGCTGAGTCAAGATGCCGTGGACCATCGCCAGTCCGAGACCGGTCCCCTGGCCGACGGGCTTCGTCGTGAAGAACGGCTCGAAGACGCGGGCGAGGACTTCGGGCGCCATCCCCGAGCCGGTGTCTTCGACCGTGAGGCGGATGTAGTCGCCGACGGTGTCGCTCCGGCCGAGCGCCGCGCAATCGGACGCGGCGACAGCCGCCGAGCGGATTTCGATCCGACCGCCCTCGGGCATCGCATCGCGGGCATTCAGGCAGAGGTTCAGCAGCACTTGGGCCAGGAGCGTGGAGTCGGCGTCCATCCGCAGATCCGCGCCGATGTCCGCCGCGACGCGGATGCGCGGATCGAACGTGCGCCCGATGAAATCGACGACTTCGGCGACCAGTTCGCGGACACCGGTGGCGGTGACCACGAGCTGATTCTTCCGGGCGAACCCGAGCAGCTTTTTCGTGAGATCGGCGGCGCGGTTCGCCGCCCGCAGCGCGATCTGGATGTGCTTCCGGTCGGCCCGCTCGTCGGTGACGCGGATCAGGTGGAGGTTTCCGATGATCCCCGTCAGCAGGTTGTTGAAGTCGTGGGCGATCCCCCCGGCCATCTGGCCGATCAACTCCATCTTCTGAGCTTGGAACAGTTGCTCCTGCGCCCTCTTCTTCTCGGTGCTGTCGAGGGTCACGCCCCAGATCCGGACGGGTGCTCCGTCGGTGCCGAAATCGGCGTAGCACTCTTCGGAAACGAAGCGGATCTCGCCGTCCGGACGGACGATCCGGAATTCGAGCGTGTGGGGATACGTGGCCGGGCTCCTGTCCCGCCCCGCGCGCTCGACGCGCCCGCGATCGTCGACATGCAGCGCTTCCAAATAGCGCTCCGCCGTCGGTACGATCGCCCCCGGTTCGTGACCGTAGATGCGGAAGGTCTCGGCGGACCAGCGGCATTCCCCCGTCGACGGGAAGTATTCCCACGAGCCGATCTGCGCGATCCGCTGGGCGTCCGCGAGCACGGCCTCGCTGCGCTGGAGGTCGAGTTCGGCCCGCTTCCGCCGGCTGATGTCGCGCTGGATCATCACCCAGTGCGCGCACGCCCCCGTATCGTCCGGCACCGGCACGACGCTGAGTTCGACCCAGAATCGCTCGCCGTCGCGGCGGTAGTTCAGGAGTTCGCCCTTGAAGGGATTGCCGCTGTCGAGCGAATCCCGGAGCCGTTCGAGCGTGGCGGCATCGGAGTCCGGCCCGCGCAGGAAGTGGAGCGACCGCCCGATCAATTCGGCCGCGGTGTAGCCGGTCATCTCGCAGAAGGCATCGTTCGCATAGAGGACGCAGCGGCCGGGCATCCGGTCCGGTTCCG
The DNA here is from genome assembly GCA_043774415.1 of Fimbriiglobus sp. Taxonomy (GTDB): domain Bacteria; phylum Planctomycetota; class Planctomycetia; order Gemmatales; family Gemmataceae; genus JALHQU01. The sequence goes on from JAYVTJ010000769.1 coordinate 3,191, forward strand.
ATTCGAGAATCACCACGGCATCGCGGGCGTGGACGACCGCCGATTCGAGCATCCGCAGACGCTCGTCCGAGCGCCGCCGCTCCGTGACGTCGAGCATGATCCCGGCGATGCGATCCGCCGGTCGGCCATCGTCGTCCGTCGTCCGGCGGCCGCGGTACTGCACCCAGAGCATGCCCCGTTCGCTCGGCACGCGGAATTCGCATTCGCATTCCCGGCCGCCGTCGAGGAAGTGCGCGATGGCCGCCTGAAAGAGCCCGAGATCGTTGGGGTGGACGACTTTCAGCAAGCTGCCGAGCGCGGGGAGGCGGGCGGCGCCGAGGCCGAGCCAATTCGCGAGCGCCTCCGGCGCCTCGAACTGCCGGGTGGAGATGCTCCACTCGCACGCGATCATCCGCGCCGACTGGAGCGCGAAGCGCAGACGCTCTTCCTTATCGCGCAGCAGGCGCACGCCCGCTTTCCGCTCGGTCGTATCGTGGAGGATCGACACGGCGCCGAGCAGTTCGCCGTCGGGACCGTGGACGGGGGCCGCGCCGATGGAAACGTCGATGGCTTCCCGGGTCGGCGAAAGGATCCGCGCCTCGAACCCCTCCGTGACGACATTGGCCGTGAGCGCTTTGACGATGGGCCAGCTCTCGAATGGGACCGAGTGGCCTTTCGTCGCGGCGATGCGATTGCGGTCGAGATCGCGCAGGCCTTCGCCATCGGTGGTGTCCATCCAGAGATCCCGGTGCCGGCGGTTCCGCCAGAGGATCGTCCCGTCCGTCCCGACGATCATCACCCCGGCCGGCATCTGATTGAGGACCGAATCGAGGAACGCCTTCTGGCCCAGGTTCGCCGCGGCCAACTTTTCCAATTCGATATTGCGGGCCAGAAGCTCTTCCGCGAGCGCCGCCTTCGAAGCGGTGCCGCTCGCGAGTTCCCGAGCCGTGCTCCCGACGGCGAGTTCCGCGGCGAGCTGCATGCCCAAGCCGATGGCGGCCAGTGCGCAGGCGAGCGGCTCGGCCTCCAGCGGCAGCAGGTGATCGATGCCGCCGCGCAGAGCGAGATGCACCGCGACGAGTCCGAGTGCGAGCAATCGGTAGAGCCCGATGCCCGGAATGTGGTAGCGGACGGCGAGCCGCGTCTCGAGCGCGATCAGCCCGATGACGATCGGCAGCCGGACGAGCGGCGGAGTGGTGGCGACCGGCGCAGCGAGCAGGTTGTGGAGCAGAGCGATGAGCGCCGCGAGGATGATTGCCAACTCGGCGATTGCCGCGGTGCTCTTCGCGAGATTCCCGAAATTCCGCAGGCCGCTATGCATCGCGGCGCAGGTGAGGCTCGCGAACCAAGCCAGCGCCGCAGCGGCGAGTCCGAGGGCCGCCGGGTCGGGGAGTCCGAGCCGGATTGCGAAGGTCGAGACGATGATGCCGCGCACGAGCGCCGGTACGACGGCGGCCCCGATCAGGGCTTGCAAATCGCGGGTGCCGGTGATGCCGCGCGTGAACGTGCGGTTGTGCGAATACCAGAAACCGAGCGAAAGGTCGGCCGCCGTCAACAGGACTCCGGCAAACATTAGACCGGTCGAACCGCCGGCGATCGCGATGGACGCGAGCGCTCCCACAAGAAGCGGCAGCACGGCGCGGCGACCCCAGATGAGCGGCCCGACCCAGAGCAACCCGAGCGGAGCCGCGAACGCGAGTTCGTCGGCGAGTCCTCCGGCCAACTGCCCCTGTGCGACGCCCAGCAGCAGCGCGGTGATGAAAAACAACGCGGATGCGGTTGACGGGGCAGGTGAACGGAGTCGATGCATCGGAGCGACTCCGGATAGTCTGGGGGGGCCGTGCGGCCGAGTGCTGGCCAACTATAGAATTGAGAATCATCCCCGACCGGCAATTTTTCGCGCGGATCGCCAATTCGCCATCCGCTTCCCGCACCACCTGAAAATTGACGATGCCGCATAAAAACTTGTCCGAAGCGGTCCGCGATCTCGAAGTCCACGGGAAGCTCGTCCGCGTGTCTCACCCCGTCGATCCCCATCTCGAAATGGCCGAGATCCAGCGCCGGCTCTACCGCAGCAACGGCCCCGCCGTGCTGTTCACGCAGCCGAAGGGCACCGCGTTCCCGATGCTGGCGAACCTCTACGGAAGTCTGGAGCGCACCGAGTTCCTCTTCCGCGATACGCTCGACGATGTCCGCAAATTGATCCGGTTGAAAATCGATCCGGCGAGCGCGCTGAAGCATCCGGCCCAGTACTGGAACCTCCCGGCACTCCTCTGGAGGCTGCGACCGAAAACGGTCCGGCGCGGCCCGATCACTCGACACGAAACGACGTTGTCCGCGCTGCCGCAATTGAAATGCTGGCCCGACGACGGCGGAGCGTTCGTCACGCTGCCGCAGGTCTACACCGAGCATCCGCATCGCCCCGGCTGGCGGAGCTCGAACCTCGGCATGTATCGCGTCCAACTTTCGGGCAACGGCTACGTTCCCGATCGCGAAGTCGGACTGCACTATCAGATCCACCGCGGCATCGGCATCCATCACGCCGCCGCAGGCCGGCGCGGGGAACCGCTCCGGGTGAACGTCGTCGTCGGTGGCCCGCCGGCTCTCGCGATCAGCGCCGTGATGCCCCTGCCCGAAGGCCTGCCCGAGCTCGCCTTCGCCGGAGCGCTCGGCGGACGCCGGCTCACACTCGTGCCCGCTGCGAACGGACTGCCCATGCCCGCGGAAGCGGACTTCGTGATCTCGGGGACGATCCATCCGTCGGAGACCAAACCCGAAGGCCCGTTCGGCGATCACCTCGGCTACTACAGTTTGAAACACGAATTCCCGCTGATGCGCGTCGAGAAGGTCTACCATCGCCCCGGTGCGATCTGGCCCTTCACCGTCGTCGGCCGTCCGCCGCAGGAGGACACTTCCTTCGGCCAGTTCATCCACGAACTCACCGGGCCGATCATTCCGACGGCGCTGCCGGGGGTGAAGGCCGTTCACGCCGTCGATGCGGCGGGTGTCCATCCGCTGCTCCTCGCCATCGGCTCGGAACGGTATGCTCCGTACGCCTCCGAGCGGCGACCGCAGGAGATCCTCACACTCGCTAATGCGATCCTCGGGCAGGGGCAACTCTCGCTGGCGAAGTTCCTCTTCATCGCGGCCCAGGAGGACGATCCCGAGTTGGCCATTCACGACATCGCCTCGTTCTTCCGCCACATGCTCGAGCGCGTCGATTGGACGTGCGACCTCCACTTCCAGACGCGCACGACCATCGACACCCTCGACTACTCCGCCGGCGAGGGTCTGAACAGCGGCTCGAAAGTCGTGATCGCGGCGGCGGGCCCGAAGCGACGCGATCTCGGAACCTCGGTACCGAGCGGATGGAACCTCCCCTCGGAAATCTGCGATGCG
>JAYVTJ010000770.1:0-2076 GCA_043774415.1 Fimbriiglobus sp.
GGGCCTCGAAGACTCGACCCGACCTACGGGGCTCGTTCATTTGTCCCGCGTCATCGAGACCGGATTTCTCCTCTCCACTTACGAAAGTGATTCCCATGGCGGCCGATCCGTTCGCATTGCCCGATTTGACCTCCGACAAGTGGGTCGCCCGACCCGACGGCATGAAGGTGTGGGACGTGAAAGTCGGCACCGGCGACGCCGTGAAAGCCGGCGCCACCGTGACCGTGCACTACACCGGCTGGCTCCTCAACGGCACCGTCTTCGACAGCAGCAAGAAGCGCGGCCAGACCATCTCCTTCGGCCTCAATCAGGTCATCAAGGGCTGGACGCTCGGCGTCCCCGGCATGCAACCCGGCGGCGTCCGGCTGCTGCACATCCCATCCGAGATGGCCTACGGCGACCGCGGCTCGCCCGGCGCCATCCCGCCGAAGGCGACACTCGTGTTCGAGATCGAACTCGTCAGCGCGAAGTGACGCACCCCTTCGATCGCAATTCTCCGCCTCACACCCCGCGCTCCGGCTCCTCGGCCGGTTGCGCGGCGGCGCGCGTCGTCTCGCCGACTTCGAGCATCCGCACCGTCACATCGGGATGCTGGATGTAGTGGAGCAGGTGCTTCGGCAGATAGCAGCGGATGACCACCTCGCTGCCGCGGAACTCCTGGCGGAAGATCTCGGCGTGGGCGTTGAGGTATGCGAGTACCTTGCCGTTGCCGGCGTCGAGGGTGACCTCGGCCGCGAGGAAGTGCGACGACAGCGACTCCACGACCGTATCCGTGAGCACGCGGACGCCTTCGCCCGTCGCCCCGCTGATGGCGACCGCCTTCGGATGCTGCGCGCGCAGAATGTCGATCGGCGTGCTGTCGGTGATCTTGTCGATCTTGTTCAGCACCATCAGCGTCGGCTTGTCGAGGCAGTCGAGCTCCTTCAGCACGGCGTTGACGGCGGCGATCTGCACCTCGGCGTGCGGGTGGCTGGCGTCGACGACGTGCAGCAGCAGCCGGGCCTGCCGCGCTTCTTCGAGAGTCGCCTTGAAGCTCGCCACGAGATGGTGGGGCAGATCGCGGATGAAGCCGACGGTGTCCGAAAGCAGCACGTGGCCGAAGTCGGGGATGGCCCAGCGGCGCGTGCGCGTGTCGAGTGTGCTGAAGAGCTTGTTCTCGACGTAGACCCCGGCTTCCGTGAGGCGGTTCATCAGCCGCGATTTGCCGGCGTTCGTGTACCCGACCAAGCTCACGGTGAACTCGTCGGAGCGGCTCTTCACCTCGCGCTCCTTGCGCGACTGCACCTCGGCGATCTTGCGCTTGAGGTCGCGGATGCGAGTGTCGGCGATGCGGCGGTCCACTTCGAGCTGGGTTTCCCCCGGCCCGCGCAGGCCGATGCCGCCGCCCCCCGCTTGCCGCGACAGGTGCGTCCACATGTTCTTGAGCCGCGGCAGGCTGTATTCGAGCTGCGCCAGTTCGACCTGCAACCGCGACTCCGGCGTCCGGGCGCGGGTGGCGAAGATGTCGAGGATCACCTCGGAGCGGTCGAGGACTTTGAGCTCGAGTTCGCGTTCGAGGTTGCGCGCCTGCCCCGGCGTGAGGTCGTTGTCGAAGATGACGACTTCGGCGCCGGTCTGTTCGGCCAGTTCCTTCAGCTCGCCGAGTTTGCCTTTGCCGATGTAGGTGCCGAGCTGGATGTCGTGGCGCTTCTGCGTGAGTTCCGCGACGACGGTGGCGCCCGCCGATTCGGCGAGGCCGCGGATTTCGTCGCAGGGGTCGGCCGAGAGCCACGGCCGATTCGGGAGCGAGATGGAGACGAGGATCGCCCGCTCCTGGCCGACGGTGGTGGTCTCGCGTCCGGATTCAAACGTCTTGCCGATGGGGAGAGTCCTTGCGGGTGGGAGATGCCACCATTTTACGCAGCGGCGGGGCGGCGAAGCAAGGTGGAGACTCTTGCAGGTCACGCTCCGCGTGACACCACCTTCTGCAATCACCGGAACTCGATTCATCCCGGCGTCACGCGGAGCGTGACCTACAGAACAGGAACCGGAAAACGCCATCGGCCCGGATACTCCCTCGCGGGAGCATCCGGGCCG
>JAYVTJ010000771.1:0-2024 GCA_043774415.1 Fimbriiglobus sp.
GGTGGGTCTCGCCGACTCGACCACACCCTGCGGGCGGGTATCGCCAAAATCCGGAGGTGGATCCAGCCATCAGTCCGGGCTTGCCCCCCGCCGGGGCCGTCCGCACAATGCCGGCTATCCCCGGAGCACCCCGAGATGGCCCGCAAGCGCGAACCCGAAACCGGCGTCGAAGTGAAAACGAGCGTCTTTCCGCTCGCCTTCATCCTCTACCTCTGCACCCCGAAGATCGAGATCGACGGCCGCGTGAAGACCAAGAAGTGGGGCACCCACTTCTTCCCCCTCGAACCGGGCCGGCACGAGGTCAGCGTCTGGTTCCCCTACCTGTGGATGTCCGAGTGCGGGCTGAACACCGTGACGTTCAAGCTGCGCGAAGGCGAAGTGAAACTCGTGACCTACGACACCCCGTTCATCATGGGTATGAAGGGGAGCATGTCGGTGCGCAGACTGGACGATTGATCCCGGCCCGTCCGATCACTCCCCCGTCCATTCGCGGCGCTGGCGGCTCGACGGGATCTTCAGCGCCTCGCGGTACTTCGTCACGGTGCGCCGCGCGATCTTCAGCCCCGCTTCGGTGAACTTGCCCATGATGTCCTCGTCCGAGAGCGGCGCCTTTTTGTCTTCGGACGCGATGATCTCGAGCAGCTTCTGGCGGATCGTCTCCCACGCCACATCTTCGCCCGTCTCCTGATTCTTCGTGCCGCCGCCGAAGAAGCGCCGCAGCGGGAACAGTCCGCGCGGCGTCTGGACCCACTTGTCGTCCACGGCCCGGCTCACAGTCGTCACGTGGACGCCGACGAGTTCCGCGATCTGCTCCATCTTCAGCGGATGGATGAACTCCGGCCCCTTGTCCAAGAACTCGCGCTGGTGGTTGATGATCGCCCGCGTCACTTTGATGAGCGTGGCCCGGCGCTGCTCGATGGCGCTGAGCAGCCAGTTGGCCGCTTGCAGCTTCTCCTTGAGCGTGTCGCGCGCCGCCTTCGGCTGGCTCCGATCCTTCACGACGCCGATATAGCGCTTGCTCAGGCGGATCGTCGGCAGCCAATCGTCCGTCAGGCGGATGTCGAATTCGTCCGTGTCGGTCCGCTCGACGATGATGTCCGGGACGACGTAGCGCGTGCTCTCGGCCGCGAAAACGCCGCCCGGTTTCGGATCGAGCTTCTTCAGCTCGTCGATGGCCTCGCGGATCGCATCGAGGCTGAAGCCGGTGCGCTTCTGCACGAGCGGCAGTCGGTTGTAGGCGACGTCTTCGAGGTGGTTGCGGATGAGCGCTCGCACGAGGTCGGCGTGGGGCGTTTCGTCGGTCACCTGGAGCGTCAGGCACTCCTTCACGTCGCGGGCGCAGACGCCGGCCGGGTCGAGCGTTTGAACGGTGCGGATCGCTTCTTCGACTTCATCGGCGGCGACGCTGCGCTTCGTGTAACTCTCCACCAGTTCTTCGGTCGTGATCGGCTGGAGCGACTTCGGCGAATCGGGATCGTGCCGCAGCAGGTAGCCGTTGTCGTCGAGGTGCGAGATCACGAAGCGGACGAGGTCGCTCTCCACTTTGCTGAGACCGAGGAAGCCGAGCTGATCGGCGAGGTGCTCGTGCAGCGACACCGGCGACTCGGCGATGTTCTGCATCACGTCGAGCTTGCGCTCGCCGAGTTCGTCGATGGCCCCGCGGCTCGGGCGGTTCTCGGAATCGAAGTGGTCGCTCCAGTCGCTGTTGAGTTCGTCGAGTCGGGCGAACTCGGCGTCGCCGCTCTCGTCGTGCTTCAGGATGCCGTCGGGGTTGAACTCGACCTCGGCCGTCTCGGGTTCGATTTCCTTGGGGCGCGTGTCGGCCTGCTCGAGGAAGGGGTTCTCCTGGAGTTCCTCCTGCACTCGCTCGAGCAGGTCGCCGATCGGCAGCAGGAGCACCTTCATCGACAGGATCATCCGCCGCGAGAGCGTCTGCTCGTGGCGGTGCCCCAGGTGCTGCCCCATTCCCATCCCGAGACCGCTCATCCGTTCTCCCAGAGTCGTTGAAATCCCGATTTCTTCGT
>JAYVTJ010000772.1:0-2275 GCA_043774415.1 Fimbriiglobus sp.
CGGCGGGTTCCGAAGACTCCACCCGCCCTACGATAATCCCTTCGGAGACCTGCCTACCCCCCTTTTCCGCGTTCGCTAAAGTGACCTCCGGAAACCGGACGACCGCCCGACTCGTCCGCATTCGCCCCACTCTCTCCGAGATCTCCATGCTGCTCTGGCTCCTCCGCGGCTGCTTCGCCGCCCTGATGCTCGCCGTCGCCGTCTTCGCGTTCAACTTCCTGAGCGTCGAACTGGACAACACCCTCGGCGGCGTGCTCGCGGCGCTGGCCATCCTCGCGGTCGCCGGGGCGATCCTCTACACCGACGCCCGCGAGACCGACAAGCAGATCGCCACGATCTCCTCGATCTACTTCGGCCTGCTCTTCGGACTGATGCTCGGCTGGCTCTTCGGCATGGGCATCGAAGCGCTCCTCCAGACCTTCACCGGGGCACTCAAACTCGAGCCGCCGCAATTGCTGAAGCTGACGGTTCTGGCGCGCATTCTGATTACGCTGATCACGAGTTACATCTCGATTTCGATCCTCGTCCAAACGCGGGACGACTTCCGGTTCATCATCCCGTACGTCGAATTCAACAAGCAGGTCAAGGGCGGCCGACCGCTCGTGCTCGATACGAGCGTCATCATCGACGGCCGCATCGCCGACCTCTGCGACACGCGGCTCGTGGACACCAAGATCATCGTGCCGCGCTTCGTACTCCAAGAATTGCAGGGGATCGCCGACAGTTCGGACAAGCTCAAGCGCAATCGGGGCCGGCGCGGGCTCGACATTTTGAAGAAGCTCCAGACGAACCCGAAGATCGACCTGCTGATGCACGACGGCAACGCCGGCGAGATCAAGCCGGGCGAGAAGATCCGCGTGGACGAGCGGCTCGTACTCTTCACGAAAGCGGTGGGCGGTCGGGTCGTCACGAACGATTTCAATTTGAACAAGATTGCGCAATTGCAGGGCGTGGACGTCATCAATTTGAACGAAGTCGCAAACTCTCTGAAGACGGTCGCCCTTCCGGGGGAATACTTGAACCTGAAGGTGATGAAGGTCGGCGACCAGCTCGGGCAGGGCGTCGGCTACCTCGAAGACGGCACGATGGTGGTGATCGAGCAGGGGCGCAACCTCGTCGGCCAGGAGATCTCCATCGTCGTCACGAGCGTCCTCCAGACGCCGGCCGGCCGGATGATTTTCGGCCGCCCGGAGCAGCGCCAGTCCGGCTCGTACGTCCCCGTCGGCCAGAGCGGGATGCACCCGACGGCCGCACCGCCTTCGCCGCCGGAAACACCGAAGAGTTGAGAAGGAACCAGGATTTTCACCGCGGAGAAAGAAGCGGGCGCGGAGGAGAGCCAGAAACAGGATTCTTTCATCTCCATCTCCTCCGCGCCTCTTCTTTCTCTGCGGTGAAAATCTTCTCTTTTCTCTGGAGAAGCACCATGCGGAACACCCTGTTCACCCTGTCCGGATTGCTCGTCTGCGGGGCGATGGGCTGGAGTGCCGAACCGCCCAAAGTCGCCATCCCGGGGAACGCGAAGCCGAGCGACTCCGAAGGGGTCGAGCGCGTTCTCGCGGCCCGCAAGGAGTATCAGACCTCGCTCGTGGCGCTCTACGCGCACTACGAGAAGTCGGGCGATCGCGGCCGCATGAAGTGGGTCGAGGAGGAATTGAAGACCTTCCACCTGATGACGAAGCCGTCGTACCGGCTCGACATCGCCGACGTTCCGCCCGCGACGCTCGAAGCGAAGACGAACATCAAAGAGGCGAACACGACGTACGTCGAAGCGATGAAGTACAAGGACAAAGGGAGCGGCACCGACTACACGCTCAACCAGCGCCGGGCCGAGATCCTGCTCCAGGAGATCCTGCAGAAGTACCCGTCGAGCGACAAAATCGCCGATGTGGCCTACCAGCTCGGCGACATCTACGAGAGCCGGGCGTACAAGCAGCACGACCGCGCCGCGGCCTACTTCGAGCGCTCTTACCAGTGGCGCAAGGGGGCGCACTCCGACGCGATCATGCGGGCCGCGTACATCTACGACCGGCTGCTGAACGAGCGGTCGAAGGCGATCGAACTCTACCGCGAGGAACTCCACAACGACACGGAGCCGACCCGGCTGAAAGAAGCGGAGAAGCGCCTCGCGGAATTGACGAGCCGCGGGAAGTAGAGGGCTATTTCGGGCGGGCGCCAGCCCACTTCTTGAGATCGGCGTAGGGCTGGCTTTTGACGAACTCGGCGAAGTCGGTCGCCCTGGAGTAGAAGTCGAAGTCGAGGGGCTTCGCCAATTTCG
>JAYVTJ010000773.1:0-2363 GCA_043774415.1 Fimbriiglobus sp.
CGGCGGGTTCCGAAGACTCCACCCGCCCTACGAAGACCGCCGAGTTATCCCGGAGATGCCGATGTCCGCTTTGCCCAAGAAGAAATACACGGCCGAAGAGTATGTGGCGCTGGAGTGCGTCGCCGAGTACAAGAGCGAGTTCTACCGCGGCGAAATCTTTCCGATGCGTGGGTTCCCATTCCGACACAATGTCATCAAGACCAATTTGGTTTGCGAGATCGGCAATCGGCTCCGGGACGGTGAATTTCAATCGCTGTCGAGCACGATGCGGATCGGGGTCGAGGCGACGGGATTGCAGACTTATCCCGATGTGCTCATCCTCGGTCGCGATCCGAAATTCGCCGACGACACTCGCGAATGCTTGCTGAACCCGCGGTCGTCATCGCGATTCGCTCGCGGTTTGCGACGAATCGGGAAACACACTACCGCCGGATCCCGAGCCTGATGGAGATCGTCTTCGTCGAACCGGACGAACCGGTCTGCGAGCGCTACGTCCGCGCGACGGATGGCGTTACTTGGAATCGCGCCACCATCGAGGGTCTCGATGCCGCGCTCGCGTTCGCCACGGTGAACGCGACCATCCCCCTCCGGGACATCTACGCCGGCGTCGAATTCCCCGAGCCTCCACTGCGCTAAGTGGTCCGCATTCTTGGGGTCGGCGCCCACCATCGATAAGGTATGCCGGGACGGCACGCGAACTCACCGCCGGACTCCGCGCATGGCTCACCCGCTCTTCGGCCCGGAACTCAAGGAGATGCTCGACGGCGGCGACGCCGTCGGCATGGCCGCGCTCTGCGAGGAACTCCACCCCGCGACCATCGCCGAAATCGTCGAGGACGAGTTCACGCCCGATCAGGTCTGGGAGATCATCAGCCGGTCCGAGATCCGCACGCAGGCCGCCATCTTCGAGTACCTGCCGATCGGCGTGCAGGAGCAGATGGTCGAGGACACGAAGCGGCCGCAGGTCGGCCGGCTCATCGGGAAGATGTCGCACGACGACCGCGTCGGGCTGATGCGGCGCCTGCCGACGCGGGTGAGCGAGAACCTGCTGCGGCTCGTGGACGACGCCGACCGGCGCGACATCCGCAAGCTGTTCGAGTACGGCGAGAACACCGTCGGCGCGATCATGACCACGGACTACGCGTGGCTGCCGCCGACGCTCACGGCCGCGGAGGCGGTCGATCAGCTCCGCCAGCAGGCGCCCGACCGCGAGACGATCTACTACATCTACGTGCTCGAAGAGGCGAAGCGCCGGCCCGACGGCAGCCTCGCCCCGCGGCCGCTCCTCGGCGTGATCTCGCTGCGCGACCTCATCCTCGCGCCGCGGCACGTCCTGCTGCGCGAGCTGATGGAAACGGAAGTGGTGGCGCTGCACTACACCGACGGCCGCGAAATGGCCGCCGATCTGCTCGCCCAGTACGACTTCATCGCGGTGCCGGTCCTCGACGAGGCCGGCGGCCTCGTGGGGATTGTGACGCACGACGACGCCATCGACGTCATCACGCAGGAAGCGACCGAGGACATGCAGCGCCAGGGCGGCGTGACGCCGCTCAACGAGAGCTACCTCGAAGCAGGCTTCTTCAAGATCTGGCGCAGCCGGGCGCAGTGGCTCGCGGTGCTCTTCGTCGCCGAACTCGGCACCTTCACCGTGCTCAGCTTCTTCGAAGATATGCTGGCGACCGTGGTCGTGCTCAGCCTGTTCATCCCGCTCTGCATCTCGACCGGGGGCAACTCCGGCGCGCAGGCCAGCACGCTCATCACGCGCGCCATCGCCCTCGGCGACGTGAAGCTCTCCGACTGGAAGCGCCTGCTCCGCCGGGAACTCTTCCTCGGGTTGGCGCTCGGATTGACGCTCGGCGGCATCGCCTTCGTACGCGGCTCGGCGACCCCATCCGACACGCGCGGCGGCCCGCGCAAACTGGCGCAGCCGATGACGGCGACATTCAAAGGGGCCACGGCGCTGACCGCCGATGAGAACGGCGACTACACCCTTCCCGCGGGGACGGAGCAGACGCTGTTCGCGGACAAGCTCCAGCGCATCCGTCTGCCGGACGGCGAGAGTTTGACGGTCGATAATACGGGGACGCGGTTCACGTTCCCGACGGAGAGCGAAGTGCGGACGGAGCCGGTGAGCCGCTGGCGCCTGGGGCTGGTGATCGCGCTCGCGGTGCTCGGCATCTGCCTCTGGGGGACAATGGTGGGGGCGACGCTGCCGCTGGTGTTCAAGCGGTTCGGCGGCGATCCGGCCGTGGCGAGCGGTCCTTTCGTGGCCACGTTCGTGGACATTACGGGCATCGCGATCTTCTTCCTGTGCGCGAAGTTCCTGCTGCTGTGAACGCTCCCGCGTCGGAGCGAGAGTTTCC
>JAYVTJ010000774.1:0-1953 GCA_043774415.1 Fimbriiglobus sp.
GGGGGGTGAGGTCTCACCTGCCGCCGGCCATCCCACGAAACAGCGTCACCGCTCGTCACGCGGGCAGACCTCACCCCCCTACCCCCTCTCCGAACCGGAGAGGGGGAGTCGGACAAAACCCCTTCCGTTGCGTTTCACCTCAACTTCAATTTCCGGCTGACGCCGCGTACGATGCCCATATGCTCCGCGAACTCTCCGTTCAAAACTTGGCGCTGATCGAAGACGTCCGCGTCGAACTCTACGCGGGCTTCTGCGCCTGGACCGGCGAAACCGGGGCCGGGAAATCGCTGCTGCTCGGGGCCATCGGTCTGCTCCTCGGTGAGCGCGGCAGCGCCGACCTCATCCGCGCCGGCCAAGACGAACTCCGCGTCACGGGCCGCTTCGAACTGTCGCGGCCCGAACAAAAGCGTGCCGCCGAAGAGATGCTCCAGACGACGCTCGACGAAGACGAACTCATTCTCACCCGGCGACTGTCGCGCTCCGGTCGAAGTTCGGCGCTCGTCAACGAAGCTCCCGTGTCGGTCGCGACGCTCCGCAAGCTCGGCGAGATGCTCGTCGATGTCCACGGTCAGCGCGAGAGCTACTCGCTGCTTCAACCCGCGTATCAGCTCGAACTCCTCGACGCCTTCGGCAAACTCGGCGACTTGCGCGGCACCTATTCGACAGCGGCCGAGGTCGTGCGCGGCTTGCGATCCCGCCACAAGCAGCTCGTCGAGAACCGCCAGACGCGCCAGCGCGAACTGGCGCTGCTCCGCTTCGAACGCGATGAACTCGTCGCCGCGAATCTGATGCCCGGCGAATTCGCCACCATCCAGCGCGAACGCGAGAAGCTCTTGAATGCGCAGGAGTTGGCGCAGTTCAACGCGGGCGCCGCCGCGCGGCTCTACGACGACGAAGGCTCGGTCGTCGAAATCCTCGGCAAGCTCCTCCGCGAAGCGCAGACGTGGGGCCGACTCGACAAGCAGATCGAAGCCGTGGCCAAGCGCATCGAAGCGCTGAAACCCGAAGTGCAGGACATCGCCGAGACCTGCCGGGATCTGAGCGAAAGTTTCGAGGCCAATCCGGAGCGGTTGAACACCGTCGAGCGGCGGTTGCAGATGCTCAAGAAGCTCGATGCGAAGTACGGCATGCCGCACGACGAACTGATCCGCTACCGCGATACCCTCGGCACTCAGGAGCAAACGCTCCAGCGTCAGGAGGACGACCTCGCCGGCATCGATACCGCGCTCGCGCAGGCGATGGCGGAACTCACGGCGTCGGCGACCGCGCTGAGCAAAGCCCGCGGCAAGGTCGCGAAGAAGCTCGCGGCCGAGGCGCAGAAGCACCTCGTCGATCTCGGAATGCCGAATGCCAAGTTGGAAGCGCTGCTCGAAGCCGTGCCCCTCACGGCCGGCGATGTCCCCGCGTCCGGGATGGATCATCTCGAACTGATGCTGACGGCGAATCCCGGCGAGCCGGCGCGGCCGCTGCGGAAAGTCGCCAGCGGTGGCGAAATGTCGCGGACGATGCTGGCGATCAAGACGGTGCTCGCGGCCCACGATCCCGTCCGCACGCTGGTGGTCTTCGACGAGATCGACGCCAACGTCGGCGGCCGCTTGGGCGACGTGCTCGGCCGGAAGCTCGCGGTGCTCGGCAAGTCGCACCAGGTGCTCTGCGTGACGCACCTGCCGCAGGTCGCGAGCTACGCCGCGGAGCAGTGGACCATCCGCAAGACGAGCACGGCGAAGCGGACGTCGACGACCATCGCCCCGCTGACGACGGACGCGGCGCGGATCGAGGAACTGGCGCTGATGCTCCGCGGGGAAGCCCGCACCGAGACGACGCTGAAAGAGGCGAGCGAGATGCTGCGCGCGGCGCAGAAGCTGGCGAAGCGGTGAGGTCCGGCGGTTCATCGTAGGGCGGGTGGAGTCTTCGGAACCCGCCGCGTTCCGACGGGGCGCGGCGGGTCTCGAA
>JAYVTJ010000775.1:0-2245 GCA_043774415.1 Fimbriiglobus sp.
CGATGCCCGAGAACCAGAACGCCAAGCCGCCGCGGAAGACGAATGCGAACGCCGGCCAGACGGCGAACGGCCAGACGAGGATCATCACGGAAAACGTGATGACGAAGGATCGCCCCTGCCGCCGAAGCGCCGCCGGGCGACCGCTCGGCTGCGACTGCCCGGCGTCGAGGATGATGGCATCGACCGCCGCGGGCGGCAAGTCCACCTCGGCGATTTTCGGGATCGTCGCATCCGTGGCGATTTGCAGCACCGCCCTCTCGGGAGAATTCAATCGGGTCTGGAAGTTCTCCGCATCGGCCTGCGCCGTATCGGAGCGCCGCTTCAGCGCCGCGATCGTATTCGGGAGTTCCTCCGGCTGGAGTGCCGCTTCGAGTCGGGTGCGGACGCCGGGATCGGTCGCCGGATCCACCCGGATTTGCGCGAGGAGTTTCGCGCGCGGCTCGTCGGTCTCGATCCGCGCCAGCGTCCGCGCGGGCATGTGGCTCCCGATGGTGCTGTTGAAACTCGCGAAGAAGTTGGAGAAGCCGCTCAGGATCACCATCGTCAGCAGGCCGAAACTCAGCAGCAATCCCTGGAGCGTGAGCTGCGCGATGCGGCCCCCGGCCGTCACATGCGGCGGCTGATTCGCATTCGCGATCAGATCGTCGCGCAGCTCGCCGAGCGACGAATAAACATCGTCGAACAGGCGATTCGTGATCGCCGACGCGTGCGCCGGCAGCGGCGCCTGCACGCGGCCGTGACCGGTGCGGGCGGAGCCTTCGAGCATCAGGGCCGCCACCTGCTTCAAGTAGCCGAGCGCCGTGAACGAGCCGCCGGGGTAGCGCGACTTCGTCTCCCCCGCCGCGACCGCCCGCCCCGTCGGCAGCGGGAAGTCGAGGAGTTGCAGCCGGCCGTTCGGTTCGACCCAGAGCTGCTCCGGCGAGAGGACCGCCGGGGCGCTGCCATCCGCGCCGCCGTCGTGGAGTTCGCCGACGAGCTGATCGAGGATCGGCAGCGCCTCGGCCCAGCTCAGCGGCGCCGCGGGCGAAACCACATCGGAGAGGGGCGAACCGGCCGGGGCGACGAAGGCGATCCAAGCGCGCTCGCCGCCGCCCCAGGTCATGGTGCCGTGGCCGACGCTCCGGAGTCGCGTCGGGCGGACGATCGGCTCGTCGAACAGAGAGTCGTCGCCGTAGCCCGGCGGCTCGACGCGGAGCACCACGCGGCGGCCGAGGGATTTGTCCTCGCCGATCCAGACTTCGCCGCCGTCGCCGATCTCGCAGATCTTCCCGCCGATGACGAAGCCGCCGAGGGTCTCGGGGAGCGCGACCGCCGATTTCATCACTCGGTCGAGCGGATTGGGGAACGGGCTGAGCAGCTTCTTGCGCTTCGCCGACCGCGGCAGTTGCACCGTCCGCGTGCCGGAAGCGAAGTCGTGGACGCCGCGGTAGCCGTGCTTCGTCCGGCGGATTTGAATCCCGAGGGTCAGCAGACCGCTGCCCAAAGTCGCGAGGACGAACAAGCCGGATGCCACGAGGCCGAGCGACTCGTCCAGAAGGTCCGGCAGGATGAAGATCCAAAATCTGATCGCGGTGAACGCCAGTGTCCGGATGCCCGCCGCGCGCAGGCCGGGTGCGCCGGTGCCGCCGAGCTTCACGACGCGGAGCATCAGGATGCGCTTGCCCGGCGTGCGGCCCGTCAGCCCTTCGAAGAGCCAAAAATAGAGGAAGGTGACGGTGTACTGCAACCACGCGGTCGTCAGCGTGTGATCGAGATCCGGAGCGTCGCCGCCCAGGGATTGCCGGAGCAACTCCAGCGGGATCGCCAGCATTTTCAGGAGCAGAGAGTCGAGCAGAAACGCGAGGAAGAGCGAGCGGGGCCGGGCCGGGATCTGCCGCGCCGGGAGGAGCCCGAGCAGAGCATCGCGCAGTTCGTCGAGCGTTTGGAAGCGGCGGTCGCGGTCGCGCTCCATCCCCTTGAGCGCGAGCCGATCCAACTCGACGGAGGCCGCCGGGCACTTGATGCGCACCGACGGCGGAGCTTCGGAGATCGCCTTCGCCAGCGCCGCCGTGAGGCTGTCGTGCTGGTGCGGCGCTTCGCCGACGAGCAGGTAGTAGAGCGTGGCGCAGACGGCGTAGACGTCGGTGTCGTAGCCGACCGGCTCGCCGCGGATCTGCTCGGGCGAGGCGAAGAGCACGGTGCCGAGGAACGCCCCGGAGTGCGTGAGGTGCTTGTCGCCATTGCTCCCGGCCAGCGACTTCGACAA
>JAYVTJ010000776.1:0-11862 GCA_043774415.1 Fimbriiglobus sp.
CATGATCGACCCTCCAATCCGGCGCGACGTAAAATGCTGCGGTATGTTCCTATCGGAATATCATCGCCCGGCTTTCCTGGGACTGTCACGCGGCCCGACTTGATGAGGTGCCGGAATTGCCGATGGCTTCCCCGTTGTGAAACCATGATCCATCCGTCCGTCGCGAGCCTCCGCAAAACGTCCCGGACTTTCATAATTTACTCAGCGGGGCGTTGACGACCCATCTGTAAAGCCACATTTAATCTCCTCGCTCAATTCGTCGAGGTCAACGGGGAATAGCTGCGGATTCCAAGAAACGAGCCTAGCGCTCCGCGTATTCGCGGAGCAAGGCGCGGAAGCGGGAGTCCTTCCGCAGCGATTCCAAATCGCGGTCTTGAATCATGTAGCGGAAGTCGCTGTAGCCAAGGCTCACGGCTCGGCGGAGGGTTTCGATGGCCAAATCCGGCTGCAGCATCAGGGCGTAACGACAGGCCAGGTTGTAATGGGCGTCCGGGTCGCTCGGGCGGAGCTTCACCAGCACTTGATCGATGAGCAAGCCTTCCTTCAAGAGGCCTTTGGTCGTGAGGTTGCCTGCCTGGGCGCGGAGGGCGTCGGAATAATCGGGCATGCGGCGGAGCAAATCGCCGAAGAAGGTCAGTTCGAAGTCGAGTTGGGAGCGTTCGGCCAGTTGGGCGAGCAGCGATCCCCGGTTCGTTTCGGCGGTCTGAGGACGTTTGCTCGGGAATGGCACGTTGGGTCCTCGGAAAGATGCAAATGGGGAATGCGGTCAAGATGAAGGGAATCGACCCCGCAAGCCCGTCCTGGGGATTATACCTCTTCCGGGCGATAGGGCAAATGACTTGACGCCGGGCCTTTGGAGAAACCCCGTTGAGGTTGTCGAAAAGGCCGACTGCACCGCCCGGAGCGCGAATTCCCGGAATTCAATCGGCGTCCGGATCGGGGATCACGCCGGTTTCGACCGCGATGCGGAATGCCTCCGGCACGACATCCCAAGTCGCGCAGTACGTCGGTTCGAGGGGCACCATCACGTGGAAATCGTTCGACAAAAACAGCGGCATGTCGGGCAGCGCTTCGCCGAGCCCGACGGGTTCGATGTAAGCCACCCGGACCCCGTCGACTTCGTAGGAGACCAGCGTGCGATCCCGACCTTCCGGAAGCGTGAAATCCTCGGCGTGCATTTCATCCCAAATGGCTTTGTGGATCCCAGAGGGATCCCGCGTGGTCGGCGGAAAAAGATCGATGACCAAGACGTGGATGCCGGTGCGGAGGAAGTCGAACGTCTTATCGACGAACTCGCGGAGAGCCCGCTTGGTATCTTTATTCCCGGGCGACACGATTTCGATGACCGCGACTGTGCGGCCGAGGTGGTGCTTCAGCACGATGCGATTGGCGCGCGCGGAGTAAGTTTCCGCCGTGGTCCGACGGACGAATCGCGTGACCGGTTTGGGCTTGGTCGCCACCGCCGTGGCCGCGCCGGTGGAATCGGACTGCGGCCTTTTGAACCGGGACTCCACGGCGAGAACGTCCGACTCCTTCGGTCCGGATTTTTGTTCGACCAATGCGGAGATGCCCCGGGGCAAGCGGCCCGCATTCAAAGCGTCTTTGATCCGGATGGACCAACTCTGGTGAAAATCGTGGAACAACCCGGAAGGCACCCGGGTCCAATCGTGAAGCGGCATGGGGAACTCCTGCGAGCGATGACTGCATTGTACGGGAGGCCCGACTACAATTGACCCACTATGAAAGCGGAAATCGTCTCCATCGGCTCCGAGATCACCTCCGGGCAAAACCTCGACACCAACGGCCAGTGGCTCTCCCGGCGGCTCGCCGAGATGGGCATCGCCGTCGGGTTTCACACCACCGTCGCCGACGACTTCGCCGACAACGTCCTCGTCTTCCGACAGGCCCTCGACCGCGCCGACCTCGTACTCTCCACCGGCGGCCTCGGGCCGACCCTCGACGACCTCACCCGCGAAGTGCTGGCGGAAGTCGCCGGCGTGGCGATGTACGAACACGAACCGAGCCTGACGCAGGTGCGGGAGATGTTCGCGAGCCGGGGCCGGGTGATGCCCGAGCGCAACCGCGTGCAGGCGCAGTTCCCCCTCGGCAGCGGGCCGATCGCCAACCCCATCGGCACGGCGCCGGGAATCTGGATGCCCTTCGGCAGCAAGGTCGTCGCGGCGATGCCGGGGGTGCCGAACGAGATGTTCCGGATGTTCGCGGAGCAGGTGAAGCCGCGTTTGGCGAAACTCGGCTTCGGCGGCGGAGTCTTTCTGGAGCGGAAGATCAACACCTTCGGCGCGGGGGAATCGCAGATCGAACAGATGCTCGGCGACGTGACGAAGCGCGGGGCGGTGCCCGAAGTCGGCATCACCGCCAGCGATGCCGTGATTTCACTCCGAATCATGGCCCGCGCGCCGGACACCGACGCGGCGCTGGCGCTCATCGCCCCGACGGAGCGGATCATCCGCGAGCGCTTGGGGAAGCTCGTGTTCGGTGCCGACGCGGTCGAACACCACGATGCCGTGATGCAACTGCTGGTTGAGCATCGCAAGACGGTGGCGACGGCCGAGAGCATCACGGCCGGACTTGTGGCGAGCAGCTTGGCGAAAGTGCCCGGTGCCAGCGCCTACCTGCTCGGCGGCGTCGTGACCTATACGGACGAGGCGAAGATCCGCGAACTCGGCGTGCCGGCGGAACTCATCGAGCGACAAACGGCTGTCAGTGCGGACGTGGCGCAGGCGATGGCCGAAGGGGTGCGGGCGAAGTTCGGCGCCGACTTCGGCGTCGCCACGACCGGCTACGCGGGACCGACGGGCGATCCCGTCGGCAAGGTTTTCGTCGCGGTCGCCGATGCTACGGGTTGCGAAGTGTTCCCCTTCACCTGGTTCGGCAACCGCACCGAGATCCAGAGCCGCACCGCGAAGATGGCGCTGAACGCGCTGCGGTTGCGGCTTTCGTAATCACTTCGCGAAGGGCTTGTCCAACTCGTTCGCCGTGAAGGTCAGGCTGCACACCTTGCCGGTATCGCTCAGGATCTTCGCCGCGATGAGCTTGTTCGTCGGCTCCAGCACCTCGAAGTGCCCGGCCTTCGCGATCTCGAAGAACTTCACCTTCGGATTCTTCGAAGCCTTCGCCATCGACCGCAGCGGCTGCCAGTTCCCGTCCGAGCCCTCGAAGACGAACGTCGGAGATTCCATCGCGTACAGCCAGCGCTCGGGGGCGCGGAGCCGGAACTCTTTGGGGTCTTTCTTCGAGAACGGGATGAACTCGTCGTCGTAGCCGGCCATGTCGTTCGCGGGGCCGAACGAGACGATCGCCCGGAACGGATTCGGGCAGGCGGCGACCAGAAGAACGAGCGTGCCGCCCGTGCTGTGGCCTCCCAAATAGATGCGCTCCGGATCGACGAACGGCCGCTTGCGGAGGTATTCCGCCGCCGCGAGCACGTCGTTTACTTCGCCGAACAGCCCTTCGCGCGCCCCGGGATTGCCCACCGCGCCCCGGAGCGAGGGGAACATCATCGCGATGCCGGCCTTGCGGTAAGCGCCGGCCGATTGCTCGTTGTCCGCCCGGCCCTCCGTCCAGCAGCCTTCGTCGATCGAGTTGCAGTCGCCCCCCGTGATCCAGACGATCGCCGGGTGCTTTTTTCCGTCCTTCGCATCGGGGGTCAGGTAGGCATTCATGTCGCCGAGGGGCGATTTGTACTGGACGAGGTCGAAGGTGCCGGCCGGCGGCGCGGCGACGCGGGGGTAGCCGCGGCCGCGGGGACGCTCGCGCCGGACGATCGTGGTCTCGAAGCCCTTGCGCGCCTCGAGGAGGGAACGGGGCTGGACCTCCGGCCCCTGCTCGGGATCGACCGGTGCGAACGCGAACTCCTTGCCGTCCGCCGTGACGTCCACGGCCAGACCGCCCGAGACCCGCCGCGCGCTCTTGCGATCCACGAGGATCGGCACGCCCTGCGATTCGCCGAAGTCGTCGGCGGCGGCATCGAAGAATCCATCGGCGTACAGCCTGTATTCGTATTCGGCCGAGATGCTCACGCGGACGGATTTCGCACCCGCGTCCTCCATCAAGATGCGGGCCTGCGCCGCCGCCCGCGGGCTCAGCGCGACGACGCTTTTGCCCTCCGGCTTCGGTTCGGGCGGCTCGGGCGGTCGCACTTTGGCGACGGGCGGCGCCGGTTGCGGAGCGGGCGGGACATCGGCGGGCTTTTGGAGCCGGCCGCAGCCCGCCAGCGCGAGGATCGCGATGGGCAATGCGAAGGGGTGCTTCATCGGACGGTGCCTCGCGGTTCCCGGCTCAGATTCGAGTTTGCACATTGTGGTCACGCCGCGCGCAGTTTTCAATGATGCTTGGCCGCAGCGGGATCGGCGGGGCGATTTCCGCGATACTGAACAATTTTCCCGATTCCGATTTGACACGGAGCCGATTGCAGCGTATGTATACTGTGTACTCGATTGCACATCGCGGAGTTCTACCCATGATCGCCACGCAGACCCACAACCGGATCGCCCCGCACTTTGCGAGCCCCGAACCCGAACTGCCGAAGTCGGCCCGCGAGCGCGGCAAGCTCTGGAGCGACACCGTCTTCCAGGCGATCCTCGCCCTGAAGGCCCAGCTCCGCAGCCCGGACGCCCACATCGTGATGGCGGCCGCGAACTCCATTCTCGAAATGGAGCGGACGCGGATGCGCCACGCGAAAGATCTGGCGGGGAGCCAGCACGTCTTCGAAGCGCAGGAGGAATTCGAAGCCGAGGAGCGCGAGGTGAGGGAGTCGGACCGGGCGCACCGCGACCAACTCGCCGCCGCGAAGGCGCGGGTGAAAGTTGCAGTGGCCCCGACGCTCGCCGACCACGCCCGGGCGGCCCGGGCCGTGTTCGAGCAGATGGACCGCGACATGACGGAGGCGGAGTCGCTCGAATTCACCGAGGGGTTCTTGAAGCATTTGGGCCGGAAAGCGGGCGATGTTTCGGAGTCGGAGTTCGCCGCGATCCTGCGGGCGATGCGGGAGTCGGACGAGCGCGATCGGGCGACGCCGCGCCGGGCCGCGTGAGAGCGGGGTCGTCCGATGCCGAAATCGGACGGCACACCCGCGCGGCGATCTCCCCTTGTTGCGCAGGCGTGCGTTGCGGATAATCCCCCTGTCGATCCCACCGCCGGAGTCCTGCATGTCCCGCTTCGCCCTCTCCGCTTGCGCGCTCCTTCTCGCCTCACCACTCTTCGCCCAGGTGAAACGCAGCGATCTCAAACCGGGTCTCGTGTTCGCGAGCCTCGGTGCGGCGCACGTCGATCCCGCTCGCACGACCCGACTCGAACCGCTCGTCGGCCTGACGCTCGCCGCGGGCGAATCGGTCCATCCGCAGGCGGTCGGCGGCGACACCGCCTACACGTGGACCGGCTACATCCAGATCATCACGGCCGGCAAGTACAAGTTCGATTCGGCCCTCCTCGGCAAGCTGAAGGTGACCATCGACGGCGCCGAAGTCCTCGCCGACGAAGTTGTCGGCGACACCGCGAAGGGGAGCGCCGGCAAAGAAGTCGAACTGAAGCCGGGCATCCTCCGCTTCCACGCGCAGCTCTTCGGCACGGCCAAGGGTGCCCGCGTCGAACTCCACTGGCAAGGCCCCGGCTTCATCCGCGAGCCGATTCCGTACTTCTTCTTCGGCCACACCCTCGCGCAGCGACCCGCCGAGTTCGCGGCCGACCTCAAGAAAGAGCACGGCCGCTTCCTCTTCGAGGAGCACGGCTGCATCAAGTGCCACGCGGCGACGCAGAATGAACCGGTCGCGAAAACGCTCGTCGAGAGGACGGGGCCGAACCTCACCGAGATCGGCAAGCGGGCCTACCCCGGCTGGATCAACGAGTGGCTGAAGGACCCGAAGAAGCACCGCCCGCAGACGACGATGCCGAAGGTGTTCGCGGACGACGAAGTCGGCGCCGTCCAGCGCTACGCGGTCACGGCGTACCTCGTCAGCCTCGGTGGACCGCTGCCCGAGTTCAAGGCGGTGACGGTGCCGCCGAAGGCCGACCGGGACAGCGCCGAACGCGGCGGCAAGCTCTACCTCACGGCGGGGTGCGCGGCCTGTCACGGCGATCAGGTGAGCGCGGCGACCGTGAAGAAACCGAAGGACGATGAAGAGGAAAAGGAACCGCTCAAACCCGAGGACAGCGCCTACGGCCTCGGCACGAAGTCCGGACTGCAGAGCCAGTACACCCTCGGTGCCGTCGGCAGCAAGACGCGCTACGAGCCGCTGTCGAAGTACCTCTACGATCCGCTCGCGACGAACGCCCACGGCCGCATGCCGAACATGGCACTCTCCGCCGCGGAGGCCATCGACATCGCCCGCTTCCTCAGCCGTGTGACCGATGACAAACTGGCGACCGCGATGCCGGCGGAACCGAAGGACGACCCGGCCGGGCTCGTCGATGCCGAGACCTCGAAGAAGATCGCCGGGCTGAAGCGCCCGGAAGTTTGGAAGGAGGCCGGGAAGTGGCTGCTCACGAGCAAGGGCTGTGTGAACTGCCACGAGGTCAAACCGGGTGGCAAAGCGCTCCCGGTTCAAAAGGTCGGTCCGCAACTGGCCGCCATTGCCAAGCTCCCCGGCAAGGGGTGCGTCTCGGATGCTCCGGTGCCGAGCACGGCGCCCAAGTTCGGCTTCGCCAAGGAGCAGCATGAGGCGCTGAACGCCTTCCTCACAAGCGGTCTGAGCGGTGCCGGTTCGCCGTCGCCGGTCTACGCCGCGAAGACGGCGCTCAAGCGCTTCAACTGTTTGAACTGCCACAACCGCGACGGCGAAGGCGGCATCGACGAAGCGCTCGCCGCCAAGATGAAGGCCCTCGAAAAAGCCGAGAACGCCGACGACATCCAGCCGCCGCGACTCACCGGCATCGGCCACAAGACGCGGACGAGCTGGCTCAAGGACGTGATCCTCGGCGGGGTGAAGGCCCGCCCCTGGCTGTCGCTGCGGATGCCGCAGTTCGGCAAGGACTGCGTCGGCAATCTGCCCGAAACGCTCCCTGCACTCGAAGGGACCACGACCGACGATACGGTTGCGAAGGTCGAGTTCACCGAAGACAAACTCACGGCGGGGCGCACCCTCGCGGGCAAGGCGGGTCACGGCTGCATCTCGTGCCACGACATCTCCGGCGTGCAGGGGGGCGGCACCCGCGGCCCCGATCTCGCCACGACGGACAAGCGCGTGCGCTACGACTGGTACGTCCGCTGGATGCACCAGCCGCAGCGGATCGCGCCGGGGACGAAAATGCCCCAGGTACTCCTCGACGGGCAATCGCTGCTGAAGACCGTCTACGACGGCGACGGCCCCAAGCAGCTCGACGCGCTCTGGGCCTACTTCAGCTTGGGGCCGGGGCTGCCGCTGCCGGTGGGCATCGAGCCGCCGAAGGGGGTCGTCGTGATGGCGACCGAGCGGCCCGAAGCGATGCGGACCTTCATGCCGGACGGCGCGGGAACCAAGTGCATCGCCGTCGGCTTCCCCTCCGGGATGAACGTGGTGTTCGACTCGGCACAGGGCCGGCTCAGCTATGCGTGGAGCGGCAACTTCCTCGAAATGTCGAGCGTCTGGAACGCCCGGGGCGGGAATCAAGCCAAGCTGCTCGGGTCGAAGTTCTGGACGGCCCCGGTCGGCAATCCGTGGGCCGTTTCCGATTCGCGCGAGACGCCCGACTTCGACAAGCAATCGAAGAACCCCGCGTATGGCGTGCCGATGCCGGAGGGCAAAGTCTACAGGGGCCCGAAGGCCGTGCAGTTCGACGGCTACTCGCTCGATGTCGGCGGGAACCCGACCTTCAAGTACCGCGTGACGCCGGACGAGGGCAAATCGACGCTGCTCGTTTCGGAGACGCCGCAGCCCGCGAAAGTGACCTTGGCCTACGGGGTGATCCGCAAATTCGCGATCGAACTGCCGGCGGGGAAGACCGTCTGGTTCCGCGCCGGCGGCTCGGCGAAAGCGCCGCGCGCCTACGACGCGGACGGCAAAGCGAAGCCGCCGCTCGACGGCGACGAGACCGAGTTCCCCGCCGTCGGCACGGTGCTGATGCTCCCCGAAGAGGGAGACCGAGCGACCGTGCTGAAGGTCGAAGGGGCGGACGCCACCACCTGGCGCATCGTGAAGGCTGCACGGGGCTACGACGTGCTCCTCCGCTTCACCGAAGCGAAGGAGAAGTCGAAGGCGGAGCTGACCCTGAAGAGCTGGAGCCTTCCGAAGGACGACGACAAGCTTTTGAAGGCGCTGAAGTGAGTGCGCCCAAGCGCTCGTAGCGGAACTCGCCAGAGTTCCGACAACTTCCAGACGTCGAAGGCAATCGGAAGTCTGGCGACTTCCGCTACGGTTGCGCCATCCATGCCGCGGATTCCGCACGGCATTGCACCCGGATCGGGGTAAAATCCCACGCGGCGCCTAGAACAACTGCCGCCGCACCCCCGACCCCGGATCCGCCTCTACCGATGCGCACGCTCTTCCTGATCGGGGTCGCCGCCCTCATCGTGCTCGCGCTGCCGAGCCTCGTCGTCTTCGGCGCCGACCTCGCCGGCTACGGCTCCGACATCAACACCTGGCTCGAATCGCGCTTCGGCGTCAGTCACCGCATCGCCCTCGGCATCCCGGCCGCCATCGCGCTCTTCTGCGTCCCGCCGCTGATCATCCTGCTCTACTTCCTCCGCCTGAAGCGCAAGCCGATGGCCGTGCCGAGCACGTTCCTCTGGAAGAAGAGCGTCGAAGATCTGCACGTCAACCGACTCATGCAGTGGCTCCGGCGGAATGTCCTTCTGCTCCTCCAACTGCTGACGGTGCTGACGTTTCTCTACGCCGCGCTGGGGCCGCGCACGCATGGGGCCGTCACGGGCGGGCGCCACTACATCCTGATGATCGATAACTCCGCGAGCATGAACGCCACCGATGTGAAGCCGACGCGCTTGGAATGGGCGAAGGCCGAAGCGCTCCGCGTGATCGATTCGTCGACGGACGCCGACCCCGGGATGGTCATCGTCTTCAACAGCACGGCCGAGATCCGGCAGTCGTACACGACCAACCGCGAGGAACTCCGCGCCGCCGTGCGCGGCATCGGGCCGACGCAGTTTCCGACCCGCATCGACGAAGGGCTGGCGCTCGCCGCGAGTCTGTCGAACCCGAACCGCAGCACCGAGAACGAAGCGGCCGCGCCGGCGAACCCCGAGCCGGGCAAGGAGCGCACCTACTTCAGCGCCGACGGCATCCAGGCCGAAGTTTACCTCCTTTCGGATGGCCGCTTCCCCGCCGTGTCCGACTTCGCCCTCGCGAATCTGAGCATCCGCTACCCCGAGATGCCGACGACCGCCGTGGCGATGACCTCGGACAATCTCGCCATCGTCGGCTTCGAGGTCGAACGCGATCCCGACGATGCGCGGAAGGTCTACGCCCGCGGGCAGGTGCTGAACTACCGCGACCGCACCCAAGAGGTGAAGCTGAAACTCGACGTGCTCGAACGGAACGAGAAGGTCGTCGGCACCTACGGCAAGACCGTGATGCTACCGCGTAAGGATCCGCGTCCGGATGATCTGGAAGAGCTTCCGGCCGACAAACGCCCGCCCGATCCGAAGCCCGGCGAAGCGCGTGTCGAGTTCTTGATTCCGGACATCGGCGAGAATTCCGATGTCGTCATGCGGTTGAGCATCGATCAGGGGAACAGCTTCGACAGCCTGCGACTCGACGACGAAGCTTGGGCCGTACTCGGCGTCTCGCGCAAGGCGAAGGTGCTGATCGTGACGCCGGGGAACAAGATCCTCCGCAACTACTTCGACACCGATTCGGCGAAGAAGCTCGCCGAGTTCACGATCCTCAAACCCGCGGACATGGCCGACCCGAAGGATTACGCGATCCCTGTCCGCGATGGGAAGTACGACCTCGTGATCTTCGACCGCTGCGGTCCGGCGACCGCCGAAGAGATGCCGAACGCGAACACCTTCTTCCTCGGATACCCGGTGCCGCCCTACAGCAACAAGCCAGGCGATCCGAACGCGGTAACGGCCGTGCAGAATCCGAGCGTGCGCGGCACACTGAGCCGGCATCCGCTGCTGAAGAACCTGCGCGGTCTCGACGAAATGCGCATCGCCGATTGCTTCCGCCTGCCGAAGCCGCCGGATGGCGCCACCCGGCCGATGCGGCTCATCGAAGGGGATCGCGAACTCGAACTGCTCGTCGCCATCCGCCGGGGAGCGTTCACCGACCTGGTGCTGACCTTTCCGCTCGTCAGCGAAAACGCCGACGGACCCGATCAGGTCTGGCACTCCGATTGGCCGACCTTCCCGAGTTTCGTGCTCTTCTTCCGCAATGTCCTGCTGCAACTCGGCAATGTCCGCGATGCCAGCGCCGAAGAGAACCTGCGGCCCGGTGCCCTGCAAATCCTGCGGCTCGGAACGGCGAAGGAGGTCTTCGTCCGCAAGCCGGGGCAGGACGTCGGCGCCAAGTTCGAGCGCGGCAACCGACCCGATGTCGCCTTCAGCGGCACCGACACGCTCGGCGTCTACACCGCCGAGTGGGGCGATCAATCGCGCCGCTTCGCGGTGAATCTGTTCGACGCCGACGAGAGCAACTTGGCCCCGCAGCGCCAGTTCAAAATCGGCGACACAACGATCACCGCCGGCGAAGCCCGCAAGCAGCCGCTGGAATTGTGGAAGTACGCGATCGCCTTCGGCCTCGCCGTGGTGATGCTGGAGTGGTGGATTTACAACCGGCGCGTTCAAATTTGAAATTCATTGTTAGCCCGACGCGCGAGAGGGCTACGATCCGGGTCTCGGCGGTTCGATAGGCTGGCCCGATACCCCGCAGGTGGCTCTCGCTTGCGCGTCGGGCTAACGAGGACGACATTCCCATGCCCCCGCCCCCGCTCCGTCCGAAGCTCGATCCCTTCTACCGCACCGTCGAATCGGTGCTGATCGGCCAGCGCAACCTCGTCGACCGGCTGCTCATGGGCCTGCTCACCGACGGGCACGTCCTCCTCGAAGGCGTCCCCGGCCTCGCCAAGACGCTCGCGATCCGCACCGTCAGCGCGGCGCTGCACCTCCAGTTTTCGCGCGTGCAATTCACGCCCGACCTGCTCCCCGCCGACATCCTCGGCACGCAGATCTACAACCCGCGCACCGGCGAGTTCACCGTGAAGAAAGGGCCGATCTTCGCGAACGTCATCCTCGCCGACGAGATCAACCGGGCCCCGGCCAAGGTGCAATCGGCGCTGCTCGAAGCGATGCAGGAGCGCCAGGTCACCATCGGCGACGGCACCTTCCCGCTGCCGCGCCCCTTTTTCGTGCTGGCCACGCAGAACCCCATCGAACAGGAGGGCACTTACCCGCTGCCCGAAGCGCAGGTGGACCGCTTCATGATGAAGGTGCTGATCGACTATCCGAGCCTGACGGACGAGCGCGCGATCCTCGACCGCATGGGGAGCGTCGATGCCGCGACCGATGTGGAACCGGTGCTCGCGGCCGCGGAATTGGTCGAGCTGCGCGCGGCCGTGGATGCCCAGCACGTCGATGGGAAGATCAAGGACTACATCGTGAATGTGGTGCGTGCCACGCGAGCCCCCGCCGACTACGGCCTCGACATCGGCCCGCTGATCCAGACGGGCGCCAGCCCCCGCGCCGTCGTGGCGTTGCTGCGGGCGAGCAAGGCCCACGCGTTCCTGAACGACCGCGGCTATGTCACCCCCGAAGACGTGAAGCGGACTGCGGCGGACGTGCTGAGACACCGCATCATTCTGAGCTACGAAGCGGAAGCCGAGGAGCTGAAACCGGACGCGGTGCTGAAGCGGGTGCTCGACAAGCTACCGGTACCGTGAAAGAGAACGGAACAGGCGAGCGGCACAGCGTGA
>JAYVTJ010000777.1:0-4518 GCA_043774415.1 Fimbriiglobus sp.
TCGAAGAAACGGCCCGCCGCATCACCACCTCCCTCCGGGTGCTGGCGTATCAGAATATCGGCGCCGACAAAGAGCGGGAACTCCTCTCCAAGATCTCGAAGGAACTCACCGGCCTCTCGAAGGATCAGATGCAGGCGGTGCTGACGCACCTCGACGCCGCCGCGAAGGCCCCGACCGCCGAGACCGCGACCGTCGAGCAGCGCGCCGCCTACGAACAGCACAAGCGCATCGTCACCAGCCTGCGCGACCTCCTCAGCCAAGTCGATGCGCTGAAATCGCTCGACCACGCTGCCGAGAAACTCGACCGCTTCGCCCGGGACGAATTCGAACTGCACCTGAAATCCAAGCGCTCCGAAGCCTTCCCCGCGAAAGCCAAGCCGGGCTCGCGCAAGCCGTTCGACGATCGCGAAGAGCAGGCCGACGGCCAGGGCGACCTCCGCTCGGACATGTCGAACTTCCTCAAGCAAACCGTCGTGCTCCGGTCGAAACTGACGCCCGAGCAGAAGGAGCGCTACGACGCCGCCGAAGTCGCCGGCCGCGGCGGCCGCATCATCGCCGAGATGGAACTGACGCGGATGTCGCTCACCAATGGGGACTTCAAAGTCGCGGGCGAACGCGAACTCACCGCGTCCAAAGAACTGCAATCCCTCGCCGCCGCGCTGCGCACGCCGAAGGACAAGATCGCGGCGCTGAAGGAAGCCCGCGATAAAGTCACCAAAGCTCTCCAGGCCCAAGTCGCGCTCGAGAAAGAGACCGAGAAGAAGCCCGAGCCGAAAGCCGACGAGAAGAAGTCGCCCCAGGATGTGGCCAAGGAGAATGCGAGCCGGCTCGCCGACAAGCAGGCCAAGCTCGAATTCGACACCCGCGAAGCCCGCAAAGCACTCGAGCAGACGGCGAAGGAAGTCGCGGCGAAGATCACCCCTGCCGAGTCCGAGATGCGCCGGGCCGAAGACGACCTGCGCAAGAACGCCGACACGAAGGACGCCGTCGAAGCGCAGAAGAACGCCGAAGCGCGTCTGACGGAAGCGAAGCAGGACCTCGACAAGCTCATCGCCGCCGCGGAGAAGGAGAAGTCGGACGCCCTCGCCGCCGCGAAGAAGGCCTCCGAGGAAATCGACAAGGCGATCAAGGAGCAGACGGCCGCGAAGGATCTCACCGAGAAGAACGAGAAGAAGCCCGACGCGCTCAAGCCCGCCGCGGACGCCCAGAAGGAAGTTGCAAAGAAGACCGAGGAGATCAAGAACCTCCCGCTTCCCGAAAACAAAGTCGTGAAGGACGCCCTCGCCAAGGCCGACGACCAGGCCAAGAAAGCGGCCGAAGACCTGAACAAGAAGGATGCCGCCGCGGCCAAACCGGAGCAGGAGAAAGCGCTCCAAGCCCTCAAGGATGCGAAAAGAGCCCTCGACGAGCAGATCGCTGGCATCGAGAAGCGCCGCGACGATATCGCGAAGCTCGAAGACGCCGCGAAGAAGCTCGAAGAACTCGTGAAGGACGAAAAGAAGGTCGCCGCCGACGCCGACAAGGCCGCGAAGAACGACGCCGCCGAGAAGAAGGACGACAAGGCTCCGAAGGCCGAGGACGTCGCCAAGAAGCAGGAAGACCTCAAAGCGCCGACGAAGGAAGTCGGCGAAGCGGTGAAAGACGCGGCCCCGGAAGCGGCCAAGAAGATCGACGACGCGGCCAAGAACCAGGACATGGCCAAGGCGGACCTCGACAAGAACAAGCCGATGCCCGCCGCCGACGAGGCGAAGATGGCCGCCGCCGATTTGGCCAAGGCCAAGGACGAAGTGAACAAGAAGCTCGACGAACTCAAGGCCAAGGAGATCGCCGATCAGGCCGCCCTCCAGCCCGATAAGGTCGATGCCGCGGAGACCGCCAAGCAAGTCGCGAAGGCCATCGAAGAGGCGATGAAGGCCGCCGAAGAAGCGAAGAAAGCCGCCGACGCAGTCGCCCAGAAGCCGATGCCCGGCGAGCCGATGAAGGCCGATGCCAAGAAGGACCTCGCCGAACTGCAGAAGCAAATCGCCGAACAGGCCGAGAAGCTGATGCAGCCCGAAGCGGCCAAAGACGCGGCGAAAGCCGCCGAGGCCCTCGAAAAGGGGGATCTTCCGAAGGCGATCGAAGCGCAGCAGAAGGCGATCGAGAAGCTCGACGAAGCCGCGAAGGCCAAGCCGATGGCCGGCGAACCCATGAAGGGCGAACCCATGCCGATGCCCGGCGAAGCGAAGCAAGCGGGCGAACCGATGAAGGCCGAGCCGATGCCCGGCGAGGGCAAGCCAGCCGAGCCGAAACCGGGCGAACCGATGCCGGGCGAAGCCAAGCCCGCCGAGGCGATGAAGGGCGAAGCCGGCGAAGCGAAGCCGGCGGGCGAGCCCAAGCCGGGCGAACCGATGCCGGGCGAAGCCAAAGCCGGTGAGGCCAAGCCGGGCGAAGGCAAGCCCGGTGAAGGCATGGGCATGGGCGATCCGAAAGATCCGGGCCAACTCTCAAAGGCCCAGCAGAAGCTGAAGGAAGCCACCCAAGCCCTCCAGCAGTCGCAGCAGGCGAACATGGCGGCCCAAGCGGCGGTCGATCAGGCCCAAGCCCAGGCTCCGATGGCAGTCCAGCAGCAGCTCAAAGATGCCCAGATGCAGCTCGAACAGGCCCAGATGCAACTCGGGATGGGCCAGCCCGCCATGGCGCAGATGGCTCAGGAACAAGCCGCCCAGAAGCTTCAAGAGGCCCTCGGCGCCCTGAACCAAGCCGCGATGGCGATGGGCCAGCAGCCCGCCCAACCCGGTCAGAACCAGCAGGCCATGGCCACCCCCGGTATGGGGATGGAGCCCGGCATGGGCATGGGGATGGAACCCGGCATGGGGATGGGAATGACGCCCGGAATGACCCCCGGCATGGGAATGGGTAAGGGAATGGGGCCGGAGAAGAACGAGACCCAAAACGGGACGGGCGACAAAACCGGCGAGGGCGAGAAGAAAAAGACCGAGTCGAGCGGAAAAGAAGGCAAGGGCGCCGGGGGTTTCATCGAACTCCAGAAGAAGGAACGCGACAAGGTGCAGCAGGCCACCGAGTCGGCCTTCCCCGCCGAGTTCCGCGAACTCATCAAGCAGTACAACCTCAACATCAAGAACGGCTCGAAGCCGACGCCCCCGAAGGCCGGCGACAAGTAAACCCGCCACATCCCGTTAGTTCGAAGCTCGAGCGAGGAACACTCATCCCTCGCTTGCGCTTCGGACTTACGCGATCACCGTATTTGCACCGTAGGCGATCCACCATGCGCTCACTCGCCCGACTCTCGCTGGTCGCCCTCGCACTAGCAGTCCTTGTGCCGGCCCGCGCCCCGGCCGCCGAAGAGAAGGTGAAGATCGACGACAAGACGAAGAAGGCGATGGAGAAGGCCCTCGAGTGGCTCAAGGAGACCCAAAACAAAGACGGGAGCTGGGGCAACAACTCCGCGATCACGTCCTTCGTGCTGCTCTCGTTCATGTCGCAGGGCCACCTGCCCGGCCAGGGCAAGTACGGGCCCGAAGTCGCCAAGGGCGTCCGCAACCTCGTCGCCGGCGCGCGCGAGTCCGACGGCTACCTAGTCGGCACCACCGGCGGCAACATGTACGCCCACGGCATGGCGACGCTCGCGCTCTCGCAGGTCTGGGGGATGACCGGCGACGAAGAGGTGAAGAAGATCCTGAAGAAGGCTGTCGATCTCATCTGCAAGACGCAGAACCACGAGGGGGGCTGGCGCTACGAGCCGCAGCCGACGGGCGCCGACATCTCCGTCACGATCATGCAGGTGATGGCGCTCCGCGGCGCGAAGGACAGTGGACTGCTCGTATCCGATGAGAAAATGAAGAACGCCATCGCCTACATCAACAAGTGCTACGACAAGAGCTCCGGCGGCTACCGCTACCAGCCCGGCGGCGGCCCCGCCGGCTACGCGCGTTCCGCGGCCGGGGTCTGCGTGCTCCAGCTCTGCGGCGAGTACGACAAGAAGGAGATCGCCGGGGCGCTCAAGTACCTCGACACGACGGGCGAAGACCGCCAGCACTACTGGTACGGCGCGTACTACGCGGCCCACGCCTACCACCAGATCGGCGGCAAAGACTGGGAGGCCTTCTACGACAAGATGAAGACCAAACTCCTCGCGACTCAGCAGCCCAACGGCTCTTGGAAAGAGAACAAGGGCGATGGCCACGTCGGCCCCGCTTACCAAACCGCCATCGCCATCCTCATCCTGTCCGTCCCCTCGCACTATCTTCCGATCTACCAGCGCTGATCGCGCGGGGTGCCGCTAGCGCGGCGGGTTCACGCGGCGGTAGATTTCGAGCACCGCTTTCTCGCGCGGTCCCGGCGGCCACGAAAAGACCAGCTCCGCTTTCGGATCGTTCGCCATCTCGGTCGTATACGCGATGGCGTTCAATCGCGAATCGTTGCGATCCCGATTCGGCAGGTGCACCCCGTACTCGACGCCCGGCTTGCGGTAGACCGTGAGGTCGGGGGACAAGTGGTACGTCCTCCCGGCGTAGT
>JAYVTJ010000778.1:0-4232 GCA_043774415.1 Fimbriiglobus sp.
CCGGCCCCGCGCTGGGCGATCCTCCTCGGCAAGTATCTGGGCGTCGTCTTCTTCGTGGGGTTCGGGGCGACGCTCTTCGTCGGCGCCACCTGGCTCGCGCTCGGGTGCGCCACGGGCGTCTGGACGGCGGCCTACTGGCTCGCGGTGCCGCTGCTCGTGCTGAACTTCGCGGTCTTCTATTCGGTGAGCGTCTTCCTGAGCGTCTGGACGCGCAGCGCCGTCGCGAGCGCTTTCGGCACGCTGCTCTTCTGGCTGCTCTGCTGGCTCGTCGATTACTCGCACCTGCGGATGCTGGGCGCCCCGACCGGGAGCCTGTCGCCGCTGGCGCAGTTCCTCATGGACGCGGGCTACTGGGTGCTGCCGAAGCCGCTCGACCTGAGCGGGATCTTCTTCGACGCGATGGGCGCCGACGCGGTGGCGACGAAGCCGAGCGAATTGAAGGCCGCCGAGAGCGGCGGAGGGTATCATCCGGAGCTGTCGGCGGCGACTTCCGCGGCCTTCGCCGCGGGGGTGCTGAGTCTGGCGGCGTACGAGTTCAAGATGACGGATTATTGACGGAGCGCGTCCGAAAATGGTTTCAGCCGATACCCCCTCACCCCCGCGTGAAACCATTTCGGAATTCGGGTAGAAGCTTAGCGCCGAAACGACTTGCGGCCGATTTCGCGTCACCGACCCGCTGCGGCGCGGGCCAAGTTCAGTTTCAGAGGCTGCCGCTTCATGCTTAACCGGCTCATTCCTAGACGATGGGCGGAAAGCGTCGGACAGACTCAACCCTCAGCGCCCCACGTCGAGCACCACGCGGAAGCCGACCGTGTTGCTCGGGCTCGTCGGCGAGTGACCCCGCCGCGCGGCGCTGCGGCAGTCGCTGCCGAACATCGTGAAGCAGCCGCCGCGCACCACCTTCAGCGTCCCCGTTTCGGGGCCCTGCGGATCGTCGGGCGGGGTGTCGTAGTAGTAGTATTCGTCGTACCAGTCGCTCACCCACTCCTGCACGTTGCCGTGCATGTCGTGCAACCCGAAGGCGTTTGCCGGCAGCGTGCCGACGGCCACCGTCCGCGCTTGCCCGCCCGATTTCCCGAACGCCCCCACCGCCGCGTAGTGCACCTCCTTCGGCGAGATCTTCTCGCCGAAGGCGTACGGCGCCGTCGTCCCCGCGCGGCAGGCGTACTCCCACTCCGCCTCCGTCGGCAGCCGGTAGACGCGGCCGTGGATCTGCTCGTCCGAGATGTGCGAGAGCCGTTCGCAGAACCGCGTCGCGTCGTCCCACGACAGCGTTTCGACGGGGTGATCGGGTCCGCCGTGATGGTTGCGGTTGAACGCCGCGGGGTTCTTGCCCATCACCTTCTCGTACTGCCCCTGCGTGACGGAGAACGCCCCGAGGTAGAACGGCTTCGCGATGTGCACGGCGTGCTGCGGGTTCTCGTGGTCGCGCCGGCCGCTCTCCCCTTCGGGCGACCCCATGAGGAACGCGCCCGGCGAAATCAGCGCGAAGGTGATGCCGATGGAGTTGTTGACGAGCCGCGGCATCCCGCCCAACCCGACCGACGGCGCCGTCGCCACCTGCGCGCTGAGCAGCGCCGGCATCCCCAGGGTCGTCGGCCGCTTGCCGCCCGATCCCGGCCCCGCGAGGTCCGGTCGCGCGCCGCCCGATCCCGGCCCCGCGAGGTGCTCTCCGGAGCGCTTGATCTGGATGAGTTTCGAGCCGTCGTTCCCCGTCGTCGGCGGACCCGCCGGAACGTTACCGAGCATCTGGCTCAGTTCGATGGCGTTCGCCGGGCGCTTGTCGGGCCGCGTGCTGAGGCACGCGTTCAGCAGGTGCGCCTGGGCGTCGGTCACGCCGTTGCTGCGGAACTCTTCGATCCACTCGTGGCCGACCGGCGCCGAGGCGTGCGGGTTCCGCTTCAGCAATTGGTACCAGATGACACCCAGCGCGTAGACGTCGTCGCGCGGGTCGGCGGCGTCCTTGCGCGTCTGCTGCGGCGAGGCGTAGTTCGGCGAGTAGGCCCCGCGCCACGAGAGGCGCGTCTGCTCCGGGCGCGGGGTCGTCCGCCCCATCGCCAGGGACCGGGCCGACGCGATCGGCCCCCAGCCGAAGTCGGTCACCCAGATGGTGAACTTGCCGCCGTCGGTCGGGTGCAGCCGGATGTTGCTCGGCTTCAGATTGCGGTGGACAATCCCCTTCGCGTGCGCCTTGCCGACGATGTCGCAGATGCGCCGCAGCAGTTTGAACGAGGCCTCGGGCTTCGCCGAATCGAATTTCCACTTCCAGTCCCACATCAGCGAGGCGAGGTCGTACCCTGTGAGGTACGCGTACTCCAGGGCCGGCGGCACCGTCTCCAGGAAGACCGACTGCAGCGGCACGATGCCCGATTCCTCCGCGAGCGCGAACACTTCTACGAACAGCGCCTGCTGCTTCTCCACGGCTTCGGCCGCGTCCTCCTCGACCGCGAATTTCAGCGCCACCGGCATCACGTCGTCTTCGTCCGGCTTGTACGCGAGCCACGTTTCGGAGGTCTCCCCGAAGCCGAGGAGTTCCGAGAGCTTCCAGTCGTCGAGGCCCTTCGGCTCTTTGCCGGGGCGGAACCGCGGCGGATGCGGCGGCAGGAACAGCAGCAGATCTTCGGGCTTGTAGATCTGCAAACCCTCGGGCGCGGAGACGCCGTCGGGGTCGGACGGCCGCGCGAGGAAGCGGCGGATCAACCCCGGCATCGGCGTCAGGTAGTCGATCAGTTCTTTGCGAAAGGGGATCGAGTGGACGCGCGCCAGTCCGTCGACGAGCTTGGCGAGCCGCTCGGCGAAGTCCTCGGGGCCGATGGTCGTCAGGTCGGCGAGGGCCTGCTTCAGCGCATCGGCGGAGAGTTCGCGGCCGGAGTTCTCGAGGGTGGCCTTGGCGACATCGAGGAGGCAATCGCCGAAGCGGCCGACGCCGGAGAGGGGCTTGCGGGCCTTGTCGCAGAGGGCGAGGCCGAGGCAATCGAGAAACGCTTTGACCCGAGGCATGGGCGGCCTCCGGCGAGTGCCGAAACGGGGAGCGGGGAGAGAATGGGGGAGATTGTAGCCGAAAGCGAAAGGGGAAGCGAAAGGAGAAATGGACACCCGCGGAGTGGGGCCTGAAGAGAACCCCCGCTGTGCCGCGGACGCTTCCGCTTGCCCGAATTCGGGTCGGGCCGCACAATGGGCGCATCGCCTGAACCCCGACTCCGGAATCCGATGGCAGCCATCCGCCTCGATGGGAAGCTGATCGCCCGGGCGATCCGCGCCGAGATTGCGGCCCGCGTGACCGAGCGCGTCGCCGAGGGGAAGCACCCGCCCGGCCTCGCCGCCATCCTCGTCGGCGACGACGCCGCCAGCGCCGTCTACGTCCGCAACAAGCGCCGCGCCTGCGAGGAGGCCGGCATCCGCAGTTGGCTCTTCGAACTCGCGGATAACGTCGGCCAGCGCGAACTCATGGACCTCATCCGGGAGTTGAACGCGAACCCGGAAATCCACGGCATTCTGGTGCAGCTCCCGCTGCCGCCGCACCTCGATGAAAAGGCGATCCTCGACGCCATCGATCCGACCATCGACGTCGATTGCTTCCATCCCGAGAACGTCGGGCTGCTCGCCGCGGGGCATCCGCGCTTCTACCCGTGTACGCCGCACGGCTGCCTGCAGATGCTGAGGCGCAGCGGCATCGACACTGCGGGCAAGGAAGTGGTCGTCGTGGGGCGGAGCAACATCGTCGGCAAGCCGCTGGCGCTGATGCTGATGCAGAAGCGCACCGCGATGAACGCCATGGGCGGCGATGCTACGGTGACGGTGGCGCACACGCGCACGGCCGATCTCGGGGCCGTCTGCAGGCGGGCCGACATCCTCATCGTCGCGGCGGGGGTGCCGGGCTTGATCACGCCGGAGATGGTGCGACCGGGCACGGTGGTGCTCGATGTCGGCATCCATTCGGTGAACGGCAAACTCGTCGGCGATGTCGGCCCCGGCGTGGATGCGGTGGCCTCGCATTTGGCGCCGGTGCCGGGCGGCATCGGCCCGATGACGATCGCGATGCTGCTGGAGAACACCCTCCGCGCCGCCGAGATGCTCGATGGGTGAGGGGATTTTGGAATTCGCATTCCTGCATCAAATTTTCGCAAAGCTTCACGAGGGTCTGATCCCACTGGTGCGCCCTTTTCCCTTCGCTAATTCCTTTTCCGATCTCGAGCTTCGTAGGAGTGGTCTATAACACGCGGCGTCCGACT
>JAYVTJ010000779.1:0-12658 GCA_043774415.1 Fimbriiglobus sp.
GTTCAAATTCTCAAGCCAGACCTCACCCCCCGGCCCCCTCTCCGAAACGGAGAGGGGGAGACAGACTCACTTCACCACCAGTTCCGTCACAAGGGAATCGTCGCCGAACTTCACGAAGGAATTCGTGAGGAACGGGATGCCGCCGCCGGTCGAATCGTGCAGCTCGACGACGAGCTTGTACGTCCCCGCCGGCAGCCCCGGCAGCGGGATGAGGATCTCCGTGCTCCCGCCGACGGGCACCGTCTCGAAGCGCAATCCCGCCCGGCTGCTCAGCACGTCTTTGCCGTCGGAGTCGTAGAGCGCGTACGACGCATGGACGCTGGCGAAGGTGCCCGGCTTCAACTCCCACGGCACATTCGAGCGGTTCTCGGCACGGACCTTGAAGCCCCTCGGCGCGCCGACGCGGATCGATTCGGGAAACCCTTCGGCCCAGCTCAAGTGCGACCGGGCCGGGCCGGGGCAGTAGTGGTGCGCGATCCATTCGCGGAAGCGCTCCCGAGTGTGGGCTTCTCCGGCCAAGTGCGCGTCGTACTGATCGAAGAACTTGTCCATCGCGGCGGTGCGGCCGAAGCGGAAGTGGCCGTAGCGCGGGAGCAGTTGCTGGCGGGCTTCGCCGGGGGTCGCATCGGTGAAGAGCAGCAGAGTCAGCGTCGAGATCAGCCCGGTGCGGTCGGCCCCGGCCTTGCAGTGGATGAGGATCGGATACTCGCAGCGGTCGAGCACTTCGACGGCGCGCTTCAGTTCGTTCGGCGGCGGCAGCGAGTTCGCGGAGAGGGTGATGTCCTCCTGCGAGAGGCCGAGGTCGTGGGCGGCGCGGGCTTCGTCCTTGTACCAGTCGAACTCCGGCGAGAGGCCGCGGAGGTTGACGATGGTTTTGACGCCGCGCTCGCGGGCATACTCGCGCACGTCGTCGCCGGAGGGCTGCGCCGAACGGTAGACCTTGCCGGGGATCACGGTGTGCCGGTTCGACAGCAGCGTGACGCGGACCGCTTCGGAAAGGAACGCGATCAGTGCGAGTCCGGCCACCCACGGCGCAGCGCGGCGCCCGAGCGGACGGCGGACGGCGGGTGCGGCTTCGGGCGGGGTCATAGAAGGATTGTGACGGAAGACGGCGCCGGTGAAAAGGCGAACTGGCCGCCGGATCACTTCGCCTCCGGGCGCAGCAGGGGGAACAGAATGACATCGCGGATGGTCGTCGTGTTCGTCAGCAGCATCACGAGGCGGTCGATGCCGATGCCCAAGCCGCCGGCGGGGGGCATGCCGTGGCGCAGCGCCCGCACGAAGTCGTCGTCCATCTTCGCCATGCTGTCTTCGTCGTTCATCCCGGTCAGCTGCTCGCGGAAGGTCGCTTCCTGCGTGATCGGGTCGTTCAACTCGGTGTAGGCATTTGCCAGTTCCATCCCCGCGATGTAGAGTTCGAAGCGCTCCGCGAGCTTGGGGTTGTCGCGCTTGCGCTTCGTCAGCGGGCAGAGCGCGGCGGGATAATCGTAGACGAACGTCGGCGTGTTCCCCTCGCCGATCTTCGGCTCGCAGAGGTGCTCGAAGAGTTCGTGCACGAGCACCTCGTGCTGCTTCGGAGTGCTCGTACCCGCCTTCGCGTCCCGCAGTTCGAGGTGGAGGCCGTTGGCCGTCGCCGCGGCGCGGACGCCGGCTTCATCGAAGAGATCGACGCCGACCGCTTGCTTGAAGATGTCCGAGTAGAGCACGCGCGGCCACGGCCCGGTGAAGTCGATCTGCCGCTCGCCGTAGGGCAGAACCTTCCCGAGTCCGAGGGCATCGACGCAGGCCGCGAAGACCCCTTCGGTGAGGTCCATGATGCTGAAGAGATCGCCGTAGGCGCAGTAGAGTTCGAGCATCGTGAATTCGGGATTGTGCCGCGGGCTGATCCCTTCATTGCGGAAGACCCGGCCGATCTCGTAGACCTTCTCCAGACCTCCGACGAGCAGGCGCTTCAGCGGAAGCTCGAGCGCGATGCGCACGAAGAGATCGATGTCGAGAGCGTTGTGGTGCGTGGCGAAGGGCCGAGCGGCGGCGCCGCCGGCGATGGCGTGGAGCGTCGGCGTCTCGACTTCCACATAGCCCTGAGCATCGAGGTGGTTGCGGATCGTCCGCACGATCTTCACGCGCTGGTGCGCCCGGCGGAGCGTTTCGGGGGTGTAGATCATGTCGAGGTAGCGGTGCCGCAGGCGGAACTCCGTGTCGCCGAGGCCGAAGACGTCCTTCGGGTGCGGTTCGAGCGACTTGGTGAGGAAGGTGAATTTGTCCACCTGAATGGTCGGTTCGCCCGTCTTGGTTTTGCCGAACTCCCCCGCGACGCCGACGATGTCGCCGAGGTCGAGGAGGTTCAGCACCTTCCACTCGAGTTCGCCGACCTTGTTCACG
The DNA here is from genome assembly GCA_043774415.1 of Fimbriiglobus sp. Classification (GTDB taxonomy): domain Bacteria; phylum Planctomycetota; class Planctomycetia; order Gemmatales; family Gemmataceae; genus JALHQU01. The sequence goes on from JAYVTJ010000779.1 coordinate 2,383, forward strand.
CGGATCATCAGCTGGATGCGGCCGGTCTGATCCCAGAGTTCGAGGAAGTGGAGCTTGCCGCCGGTGCGGTGGCGCACGACTCGACCCGCGGCGATGACGCGCGGCCCCTGCGGATTGGCGTCGTCGAAGGGCTGGGGTTCGAGCAGGCGGATTTCGCCGATGGGAGTGCGGCCGTCGAAGCGCTGCCCCCACGGATCGAGGCCGAGGGCTTCGAGCTGCCGGAGTTTGTCGAGGCGCACGCTCGCTTGATCTTCGACGGGGGCGGGGGCGGGATTCTTCGGGGCGTCGGCCACGGGGAGCCTCGGTCGTTCGGGTGGAGTCGTGCGGGCCAATTTACGGACGGACGTACTATAAGTGAGGGGCGACTGTCACCGTGCGAAAGCGAAGCCCATGGCCGCGTCCGATTTGGTGGTGGCGATCACGGGGGCGAGCGGGTCGGCTTACGCCATCCGATTGCTCGATGTGCTGCTGCGCGCCGGGCGGACAGTCCACCTCGTCATCAGCCCGGCCGCGACCGAAGTGTTCGCCCGCGAGATCGGCCGGAAGGTGAACGTCGATCCGGCGCACTTCGACCCGGCGATCCTCCTCGGGGAGCGCGCGGACTTCGGCAACTTGAAGTATCACAACGTCCGCAACTTCCAGGCGGGCATCGCGAGCGGCTCGTTCCTCACGGGCGGCATGGTCATCTGCCCGTGCAGCATGGGGACGATCGCGGCGATCGCACACGGGCTGTCGGAGAACCTCATCCACCGTGCCGCCGATGTGCACTTGAAGGAGCGCCGCAAGCTCATCGTGGTGCCGCGCGAAACGCCGCTGGGGCTGGTGCAGTTGAAGAATTTGGTCGCGATCGCGGAGGCGGGCGCCGTCGTGCTCCCGGCGATGCCGGCGTTCTACACGCTGCCGCAGACCGTGGCCGACATGGTCGATTTCGTGGTGGCGCGCATCTGCGATCAATTGGGCGTGGACAGCGGCCTGGCGAAGCGCTGGGGCTCTTGAAGAAGTTCGGAATGCGGAGTTCGGAGTGCGGAATATCAGAAGAACATTTGAATTGTCCGCTCACTCCTTCTTAGGCTTCAGCACCACTTCGCGCAGGTCCATCACGGCGACGCCCGGCTTCGTCTTCGGCGTGACGGTCAGCTTGTGGACCCCGGCCGACTCGATCTTCAACTCGCCGACTTCGCGCAGCTCGAACGCCTGGAAGCCGCCGGTGTCCTTCACCGTGAACTTGGCCTTCGACTCGCCGACGGCGAGTTCCACCTCGGCGCCGCCGCTCCCTTTGCCGGCCCCTTGCAGCACGCTCACGGTGAAGGTCCCCGGCTTCGTCACGGTGAACTCGAAGCTCGCGGTATCGGCGGCATTCGTCCAGTAGCCGAGGGTGTTCTTGTGCGGCGCCGGCTCGAAGCGCAGTTGCGTGCCGGTGACCGACGCCGTGCGCGCATGCATCGTAATAGTGCCGTCCTTGTCCTGCGGGTTCGGCTTGTAGTCGGGGTTGGGCGTCGGCATTTTCGCGCCGACTTCCTTCCGCCACGCGGCGAGCTTCGCGGACATCTCCTTCACGACCTCCGGCTTCTCGGCCGCGAGGTTGCGGCTTTCGCCGATATCCTTCGACAGGTCGAAGAGTTCGAAGCGACCGTCCTCGAAGTATTCGATGAGCTTCATGCTGCCGACGCGGATGGCTCCGGCGGGCTTGCCGTACTGTTGGGTGTACTGCGGGAGGTGCCAGTGAAATTCGCGGGTCGCATTCGGCTCGGCCTTGCCCAAGAATTGTCGGCTGAGGTCGGTGCCATCGTAAACCGCACTCGCTTTGAGTCCGCACAGTCCGACCAGTGTGGGGAGCACATCCGATGTGATAATCGGGAACCCGACGGTTTTGATTCCGGGGCCGCGGATCAGGAACGGCACTCGCAGAGCCCCTTCGTAAAGTAGGCCCGAGCCATCGCGGTACGGCGCATTCGATGTGAGCAGCGTCTTCGGATCCCAATCGTCGGTGTGACTCGTTCGGACGCTAGTCACCACCACATAAGTATCATCCGCCAGCTTCTCGTCGTCGAGGGATGCGAACACCTCCCCGATGCGCCGGTCCAACTCTTCGATGCGGGCCGCGTAGGCGGGATCCCCTTGCGAACCCGGTTTGCCCCGCTTGTACTTCGCGACGATTTCCGGCGACGGAACTTCCGCGACGACCTTGATCGTCGCGAAGAATGATGCTCCATTCGCCGCTTTCAAGTTCTTCCGAAAGGCTTGTCGATCCCACAGCAATTGCGAGAGTTCGAGGTAGTTCGCCGCCGCGAAATCGCTCGGCGCAACTCCGCTCAGCTTCTCGATGGGCTCCTCGTAGGTCAAGGTCGGATTGTGGAGTTTGTCTTGGGGGCGTCCGGGGGCTTTGATCGTCGTGAGCAGTGCCGGATCGAGCTTGTGACCCGGATACAGGCCATCGCGCAAAGGGCGAATGAGGAGAAGTCCCACGTGCTTGTGCGAATACGCCTCCTCCAGTTTCACGCCCGACTTCGCGAACGCATCCAGATTCGGCGTCTTGTAGTAGGTGCTCCCCGTGCAGCCGAGATCGCGTGGGCCGAGTCCGTCGGCGACGATGACGACCACATTCGGCTTCGCCTTCGGCTCGGCGCCGAACACCATTCCGGCCGAGACGAGCATCGCGAAGCCGGTGGCGAAGTGCATGGCGATTCCTTGGAGGTCGAGAGTGGGGATAAGATTACCACACCGATCCCAGAGGCCCAAGCCGTGACACTCGAAGCCCGCGTGCAGTCGGCGCTGCGCCTGCACGCCGCCCCGGCGATGGATCTCGACGGCTCGGCCATCGAAGTGCTCGAAGTCGCCGGTGGGATCGCCACCGTCCGGCTCGGCGCGATCTGCGCCAGTTGCCCCGGAACGCTGAGCGCCGTCGTGGCGGGCTTGGAGCAGGAATTGAAGAAGTTCGTCACCGAGATCGAGATGCTCGAAGTCGTGCTGTGACAACCTTCGGCCCGCGGTCCGATTTGATTTCAGTGGTTTCAGTGGTTTCAGTAGCTTCACTGGTTTCAGTAGCTTCACCGAGGGGGGTATGGAAAACGACTGAAACTGAAATGGGAATCGCGATTCGTGCGACACAGAATTTTGTTCTGGCATTGGCACATTCATGCCAGTAAAAGTGTGTAGAGTTTCCCGCCGTCGCCTTTTCGGACAGGAGCTTCGGATGACCCATTCGAAATCCGCGGACGACGACAGCACTTCCGAACGGACGCTCGGCAGCGCGATCCGGAAAATCTCCCCGGTGGCCGACTCCAGCTTCGACAAGCCGACCGTCAATTACCTTTCGCCGGGCGGCGATCCGCTCCCGTACTTCGCGCCCCCGCGGCTGGGCGGCGCCGAGACGGCGGGCTTCTCGGCCTGGGAGCAGGCGAAGCTCCTCGAACTCGCCGGGCGCGGCTACCGCATCGTGCGCAAGCTCGGCGAAGGGGGCTTCGGCGTCGTGTTCCAAGCGGTCGATGCGGCCGGGCGGACGGTGGCGATCAAGATGCTCCACGCGGGCCTGGGCCACGAGCGCTACCGCCTGCGCTTCGCCCTCGAAGCGCAGGCTCTCACTCGGCTCGACGCCCCCGGCTTGGTGCGGCTCTACCACTACGATGTGTCGGGCCCGGAGCCGATGCTCGTGACGGAATACGTCCCCGGCGGCACGCTCGCGCAGAAGCTCCACACCCGCGCCGCCTACGAGCCGCAGCAGGCCGCCGATTCGATCCGCCAGCTCGCCGTCTCCGTGCAGCTCGTCCACGACGCGGGCCTGATCCACCGCGATATCAAGCCCTCGAACATCCTCATCGGCGCCGACGACCGCCTGAAGCTCGGCGACTTCGGCCTCGCGAAGCGGCTCGACTGCGCCGACGATCTCACCCCGACGGGCCGAGGTATCGGCGGCACGCCGGAATACTCGGCCCCGGAGCAGTTCCGCTCCACGGGCGAGTGCGATGGCCGCGCCGACATCTACGCCCTCGGCGCCACCTTCTACCGCCTGCTGACCGGGAAGCCCGTCTTCGAGCGCGCCGGCCCGGACGACCTCGTGGCGGTGATCCTGCGCGTGCTGTCCGAGGAGCCGGTGCCGCCGCGCCGGCTGATGCCGGCGGTGCCGCGCGAACTCGAAGCGATCTGCCTCAAGTGCCTCGAGAAGAACCCGGCCGACCGCTACGCGACGGCCGCCGACCTCGCCGCGGACTTGGAGGCGTGGCGGGCGGGCGAGCGACCGACGCACGCGCGGCCGAGCACACTCGCAGGCCGGGCGAAAAAGAAGCTGCGCCGGGTGCCCAAGTTCCCGGTGGCCATGGTGCTGATCGCGCTGCTCGGCCTCGGGGCGGCCTTCCTCATGATGGACGGCCAAGAGAAGCTCGCGGCGACTCCGCCGACGGAACTTTCGACGCCGCCGGAGCCGGCGCCGGTCGATCCGCTGGTGGCGATGCGGGCGGAGTTCGAGAAGGACGGAAAGCTGGAATTGCAGGGGGAAACTGGCAAACCCCGCTGGCACCGCTTCCCCATCGGCGGGCCGGAGCTGAGCGAGTCGCCGATCGGCGACGGGGTCTGCTCGTTCGAATCCCTCGGCATGTGCGTGCTGGAACTCTTGCCCGAAGCGCCGTCGCACCACTTCGTGCTGCGCGTCGAACTGCGGTTCGCCACGGCGCGTGCGGAGGCCGACGAGCCGCCGTTCATGGGCCTCTTCGTCGGCGGCGAGAAATCCGTCGATCCGGGCGACAGTCGGATCCGGCTCTACTCCTTCGCGGCGGTCCATTCCAGCGAGGGGCCCACCATCCGCATGGACAAGAACATCGGCGTCTCGACCGTCCGGATCGTCCAGCACCCGACCGTCTTCCCGGGACTGCGGATGTCGAGCCTGGCGACTCGGCCGTTCGAACCGTCCGCGATTTTCCCGGGCCCGTGGAGGGCATTCGAGATCGAAGTCCGGGACGGCGGCATCGCCCCGCGGGGCATCCTCGGCGCGCCGCCGCAAAGATTCGAGTACAACTTCCCCGTCGATGGCGGGCTCCTCGACGCGGCGACCATCCAAGCCCGGTACGCTTCGCAAGCCGACAGCCTCCGAAAGATCGACGGTTTGGCCGGCATGCCGTATCGCGATTGGAATCCGCGCGGCGCCGTCGGCATCTGGGGCAACAAGGCCGCCGTCGATTTCAAAAACGTATCCTTCACCAAACTCCCCTAGATCCGCTCCAGGAGTTCCCGTGGCAGTCATAATCGATTTCCCGCTCACGACCGCTCCCGTACTTCCGGACTTCACGGCGCGGGGCACGAGCGTCGGAACGCCGACCGTCGTGATGAAGAAGGGCAACCAGACGATCACGGGCACCGTGACTCGAACCGGCAACAATTGGGAGGCCAAGTTCGTGGGCGTGCCCGTCGGGGCGGGATGGACCATCGTGGCGACTGACGGCCTCAATGAATTCGAGAGGATGAACATCACCGTCGCAAATGGCGGTGGATCTGGCTCGGGTGGATCGGGCTCCGGCTCCGCTGGATCCGGCTCGGGCTCGGGATCCGGGTCGGGTTCGGGTTCGGGGTCGGGGTCCGGCTCCGGCGGATCGGGTTCGGGTTCGGGTTCCGGTGGATCGGGTTCGGGTTCCGGCATCGACACGAACATTTCTCAATCCGGATCCGGATCGGGATCGGGAAGCTGAAACCCGTGGAGGCGGATGCGCCTCCGCTCTACTTCTTCCCCAGCTCTTCGAAGGTGTCGTTCAGGATCGGGTACTTCTTCCAGTCCTTGTAGTCGTAGTGCCACCACTCCTCCTCGTACACGCTGAAGCCCTCGGCTTCCATCGCGCGGCGCAGGAGGTCGCGGTGCCAGCGCTGCCGCGAGGTGCCGCCCGGATAGTCCGGGAAGGCCCGATCCGAGAACTCGTCGTAGCCGCTCACCATCGGGATGACCTTGCCGGTTTTGAGGTCGTACAGTCCGAGGTCGATGGCGCACCCGCGGTTGTGGCGCGATCCCTTCAGCGGATCGGCGACGAAGCTGTGGAACTTCGGCGGCGTCGCATCGCGGAACATCTTCGTGACGTGCCACGGCCGGTACGAATCGTAGATGAGCAGTCCGTAGCCGCGCTCTTTCACGCTCGCCTGCACGCGGGCCAGCGCCTCCGCGGCGGGCTTCTGGAAGTAGGCTTTCGGGCTGCTGTAGAACGGCGCCCCGAGGAAGTTGTTCGCCGTGGCGTAGCGGATCTCGAACTCCAATCCGTCGAGGGTCGCCAGATCGACGAGTTCCGGCTTGCGGAACTCCCCCTTCTCGACCGGTGGCTTCGCGGCGATCGCTTCCTTTCGCAGTTCGGCGAGCGGTCGCACCGGTTCGATCCGGAACGTCTCGCCGTTCTCGCCGTCGATCTTGCGCCGCGCGAACGCCACCTTCGCCGCTTCGACCTTCGTGGCCCGGCCGGTCTTGTCGCGGGTGAAGACGAGCTTCTCGCCGTGATACATCCCCCGATTCGCGGGGAAGGCGAAGACGTTTTCGGACACTTCGGTCAGCGGGTCGATCTCGGTCCACTCGATGAGGGCGTGCAGTCGGCCGTCGCGCTCGTAGACGAAGAGCGTGTTGTGATCCCAGCCGTACTCGCCGATCAGCCCCGAGTACTTCGCCGGCGGCTCGGGCGGCGCCACTGCGCTCGGCTTCTCGCGGATGTATTTGACCTTGCCGCGCGTTAGTGCGTCGCCGTCGATCGACAGCTTGACTCCGTAGCCTTGCGGGTCATCGACGATCAGATCCTTCCCCTGCTTCCGCACTCGGAGCAAGAACCCGCCGGCCAGCGACTGCGCGAAGAGCTTGCCCGACGATTCGACGAGGTCGATCCCTGCGTCGCCGGAGCGGTAGCGGCCCGCGAGCGCCTTCGCCTCCTTCTCCGGCAGCGGTTCGCTCACGTCGATCTTCGCCAGCGGCGTCCCGGCCTTCGCCGCGAGCATCAGCCGCAGCGCCTCGTCGGCGATCCGCGAAGTGACGGCGTTCGTGACATCCCGCGAGGACACCACGATGACGCCGAGCTTCTCCGAGGGCAGTGCGGCGAACTCGGTGGCGAAGCCGTAGATGGCGCCGCCGTGGCCGATGCGCTTCTTGCCGTCGAGATCGCCGACGATGAAGCCGAGCCCGAAGCCGCGCGTTCCGTCCTTCGCGAACTGCGGCTTGAACATCTCGGCGATGGTCTCGGCCTTGAGGATCTGCTTCTCGCCGAGTTTGCCGTCGGCAAAGAGGCACGATTGGAACTTGGCGAGGTCGAGCACCGTGGAGTACATGCACCCGGCCGGGGAGGTGCCGAGTTCGAACGTCGGCGCCGGGAACTCGCGGCCGGGATAGGTCCACATCGTTGCTTCCGCGAGCTTCTTCTTCACGGCGTCGGTCGGTTCGAACGCGCTCGCCATCATGCCGAGGGGAGCGAGTACGGTGCGCTGGACGTACTTCTCAAACTTCTCGTCCTGCGTCTTCTGGAGCGTGTAGCCGACGAGGGCGATGGCGGCGTTCGAGTACTTCGTCCGCGAACCGGGATCGTAGGCGATGTCGATACCGTTGAGGCTGGCGACGGTCTTTCCGAGGGTCGGTTCGGTGGGGTCGAAGTAGTTGCCGACGGGGGATTCGCGGATCAGGCCGGAGCGGTGGGCCATGAGCATCCGCAGCGTGATCGGCTTCTGCCCCTCGGCGTACTTCGGTTTGAAGTCGGGAGCGTATTTGACGACCGGCGCATCGAGGTCGAGCTTGCCCGCTTCGACGAGCTGCATGATCGCGACATCGGTGAAGAGCTTCGACACCGAGCCGACGCGGTAGACGGTCTCCGCCGTAGCGGGCCGCTTCTTGGCGCGATCTTCGAAGCCGAAGCCGCGCGCCCAGACGACCTTTTGGTCATCGACGAGCGCGAAGGAGAGCGCGGGGAGCTTCTTGTCGGCGACCTCAGCCGCGATGAACTTCTCGAGTTCCACAACGGTCGCCGCATACGGCTTCGCCGCGGGTATGGAGGACTGAGCCAGCGCCGGCACCGCCAGAAGCAGCACAGTGATGATGGCGAGCGTTCGCATGGGGGCCTTTCGGTGGGGAAACAGTCGATCGTGATTCATTGTCAGAAGGCAGAAACCTCAACTGCAATTGTGCCTGTCGTACCCGAGAGGCAAGTGGAGTTCGGTCATAATTTTTGGTGATTTGAGCGGGAATTCGTATGAATGGTGAGAAGTTCGCTTAGTGGAAGTCACCGCCTATTCGTAGTCCGAGGATGTCTCGATGCTAATATCGACACGCCTTTCCGCAATTGTGGGATTTGCGATGAGAACCCTTCCCGCAAGGGCCATCGTTTTTGGTACACTCATTTGGGTGTTCGATTCTTTAGATTGTGCGCCTTGTGGGTTCGCACTGGTAATCCTCTTGCTATTCGTTAAGTCGTTGCAACTAGCCTCAGCAATATGGTGGATTCTACATCACGGAGAAAAAGCGACGAAAGAGTTCTTTAACATGGAAGCCAATATCGCAATGAGACCCGATTTGAGTCGGGATATTAGGATCGGTGAGTTCAGGAAAGTCCAGTTTGCATATTTTAAGGCCAACGGTCCCAAAACGGCAATCTTGGGATTGCTCGACTGGAAACTCCGTGTGAGTGGTTCCACCATCGATTGGCTCCGATATTATTTCTTTCGATTCAACACGCAGTCATTGCTCGCATCGCTTGTATTACTCTTCACGGCTTCACCTTCCGACGCTCAGGTAGCATTCACTCCACATGAGTTGCGAATCATTGTGCTCGGCGCTCTCCTGCTGCTCAACTGCTTCATTATGGGAGCGGAAATCCTCGTTGGTAATGCGCTGATGGGCAAAGGATATTCAAGGTTTTTCCATCCCGAATCTGGTCGACTATTCACCAGCTCCTCGCATGGCATGCATCATCTTCAAGAAGTGGTCAACTTCTCAAGACTCGCGCTGACAACCCTAATTGCAATCGCATCGACATGCACCGCTTATTCCATAATGTATCATGGTTTCAATGGCACGTCAGTCGAGGTCACACTTCCAGCGGGCGGAATCCAATGGGCAACGCAGCGAATACTGCTCTGGTTAGAATTCTTATATTTCGCTACGACTACTTTCTCGACCGTGGGATTTGGCGACATTCACCCTAACGGCGTCGGCAGCCGCGCTCTTGTAACAATAATCCACTTTCTAACCTTTGGATACGTATTGTTCTTACTCCAAACCATCTTGGGTCGAGACGAATCTCCAGTAAGTGCTGACGAAAGTGCCAGTTAGCATCTCCGTGGAGAAGACGCCAGCGCGTTCGCATAAGGGCCTTTCGATGGGCGTCGCGGTGCGGACTCCGGTGCTCCCGGATCAGAATACAATGACGGCACGTTCCCCGCACGGGTGTCGAATCGATGATGCCGTTGGCCGATGTCCACGTCCACTTGCTCGCCGGGTTCGACGACGGCCCGCGCACCGAGGACGAAGCGCTGGCCATGGCCCGGATGCTCGTGCACGAAGGGGCCCGCTCCGCGACCGCGACGGCCCACCAGAACGACCACTACCCCGAAAACACCCCCGAGCGCATCCGCGCCGCGACCGCGCGCCTCGCCGAACTCCTGGTCGAAAAAGAGATCCCGCTGAGCGTCGTGCCGACGGGGGAGATCGTCCTGAGCGACGACTTGGCCGAGCGCTGGCTGGCCGGGTCGCTGCTGTCGATCGGGAACACCGGGAAGTACCTGCTCGTCGAGATGCCCTACACGCACTTCCTCGATTTCCGCCCGGCGGCCGCGGCGCTGAAACCGCTCGGGGTGCGCATCGTGGTGGCGCACGCCGAGCGCTACGAGCAACTCCTGCATGATCCGGAACTCGCGGTGCAGTGGATCGAGGCCGGGCTGCTGATGCAGGCGACGGCCGAAGCGCTCGCCGATCCGCCGGGCAACGACGGGCCGATGATGAAGCTCTGGGCGCAGCGCGGGATGTTCCACCTGCTCGGCTCGGACGGGCATCGCATCGACCGCCGCAAGCCGGAACTTCGGGCCGGGTATGCGAGATTGCAGAAGTGGATCGGCGCCCCGGCTGCGGAGCGCATCGCCGGCATCTGGGGCGCGGCCGTGCTGCAGGGATTGCCGGTGAATCCGCCGGCTCCGAAGCCGGCGCCGAAGAGCTGGTTCGCGAACCTGTTCGGGTGAGGGATACCGCAGGGCGTGGTCGCGTCTGCAAATCGTCTGCCTTTATCGGGGGATGTGCCTCCGGAATTTGGCGGAGCCGTAGGGTGCGGTCGAGTCTTCGAGACCCACC
>JAYVTJ010000780.1:0-13476 GCA_043774415.1 Fimbriiglobus sp.
ACCGAACGGACTGATGCGCACGAATAGGGGGACGCCGATTTCGCTCTGCATATAGCCGTAGGCGTACTCGCCGTTGATCTTGAACTCGCAGCTCTGCACGCCCGCTTCGATGTTCGGGACTTCGTCGGTTTCTTCGGTGGTGAAGCCCTTGCCCTTGGCCCACATGAGGTACATCCTGCGCAGCCGCTCGGCCCAGTCGCAGGCGTCGGTGCCCCCCTGCCCCGCCTGGATGCGCACGATGGCGTTGCAACTATCCTGCTTGCCGCTCATCATCGCCTTGAGTTCGAACGCGGCGAGCTTCGTCTCGGCCGTCGCGAGCGCCGGAGCGATTTCTTCTTCGAAGGCGGCATCCTCGTCGGCGAGTTCCGCCATCGCGAGGAGGTCTTCCTTGGCCCGGTCGAGTTCCTCGAAGGGCTTGAGCACCGAGTTGAGAATCTTGACCTTTTGAATCGTCCCCTTGGCCGCGTCCGCGTTGTCCCAGAAGCCGGGTTCTCCCTGCTTGGCGTCGAGGGTTTCTCGCTGGCTCAGTTTTCCGACGACGTCAAAGTGACCTCCGGAGCTGAGTCAAACGCGCCGCCAAATCGTCGGTCCGCCTTCGCAAATCGGCATTCATCGGAAGCTTCCTTTTCGTGAGTTCCACCCTTCGGGCGACACCGGGATACCGGTCGCCTAGCTGTATAATACGGTTCGCGTGTGCCTTGCACATAGAGGGCTGAGCTATTCCCACTCTCGAACTCACCAAGGCGATTGCTGACCTTTACACAGCATTCGGCAAGGTCAAAAAGCCGCGTCACATCGATGGGTGTCCGTGTTGCATTGGTCAGAAGGATATCGACACGCTGCTTGAAAAGAGCCTTCGACAATTGACCGCGAAGGAACTTGCCTCCTACGCATCTTCGGCGTTTCTCACCGTCGGCGAAGCTGCCGATTACCTCTACTTCTTGCCGAGGATTTTGGAGCTCACGGCGACGGAGTCAGCGTGGTGGCCTAGCCCCGAAGTGAATGGTAGCGCGATTCGATCCTCGAAAACCGAATCGTGGACTGCCGATCAAAGAAACGGTCTCGATCACTTCCTCCAAGCGATGATCGCGGGGATCCTCGAAACGGGTGAGTACATGACAATCGGCTCATGGATCTGCGCAATCGGACGGATCGGTCTCGACGTTCAACCGTTCTTGGACAAAGTTGCGGAGAGTCCGGAAGCGGTCCTAGTTTTCTTCGAGCTGAACGCGGACAACCTGCCGCGAAACAAGTGGTCGAATCCTTTCTGGGAACGTCCCTCCGCAGCACACGATGCAGTGGTCGATTGGTTCTACTCGCCCGAGATCGCCAAGATTCCCTACGAAGCATACGGGTACGTCTTGTCCAGATCGGAGCCGATTGTGCGTGCGGCATCCTGAAATTCCATCGATAGACTGGTACTTCTATCCAAACTTCTTCGGGGCCGAACATGGGCAAGCTCACGGGCAAAGTCGTCGTCGTCACGGGCGGCGGGTCGGGCGTCGGCAAGGCGACGGCGAAGCTCTGCCTCGCCGAGGGGGCGAAGGTCGTCATCGCCGGGCGCGACCCCGCGAAGCTCGTGGACGTCTGCGAGGAATTCGCCGCCGGGGACAACCTCTACGCCGTGCCGACGGACGTCGGCAAAGCCGATCAGTGCGCCCACCTCATCGACACCGCCACGGCCCACTTCGGACAGGTGGACATTCTGGTGAACAACGCCGGGACGAACATCAAGGACCGCAAGTTCCGCGAGCTGACGCCGGAGTCGTGGGACGGCATGATCCGCGCGAATCTGGACGGCGCGTTCTACTGCACGAGGGCAGCCTTCCCTCAGATGCTGGCGCGCAAGGACGGTGTGATCGTGAACGTCGTCTCCATCTCCGGTAAGCGTGCGAACCCCCTCGGCGGCGCGGCCTACATCGCGGCGAAATTCGGGATGGGCGCCCTCGGGATGGCGATCTCGAACGAAGAGAAGGACAGCGGCATCCGCGTCAGCAACATCTACCCCGGCGAGATCGATACGCCGATCCTCGCGGCCCGGCCGACGCCCGTGAGCGAAGCGCACCGGGCGACGATGCTCCAGGCGGAAGATGTGGCCTCGGCCGTGCTCTACGTGATGACGCTGCCGCCGGCGGTATCGATTCCGGAATTGATCATCAAGCCGACGACCGCAATGTACTGGTAACCCTCTTCTCTACTTCTTCGGCGGCTCCGTCACCATCACCGTGACCGGCAGCGTCTGCACCGCGATATCCTTGCCGTTCACCTTCGCCGTCCCCTTCAGCACGAATGTCCCCGGCCCGGCGGGCACCGTGAGCGGGAAGGTCACTTCGATCGCCGATTCGCTCACCGCTTTGCCGATCGGCAGAAACTTCGGCACCGCCGTCGCGGGCAGAGTCACCGCGGCGATGACGATGTCCTCGGCGAACTTGTCGCCGCGCTTCGCGGTGACTTTGCCTTTCAGCACGGTCCCCTTGACCACGGTCGGCGCATCGAACGTCAGCGCGATGCTGAACGGCGGCTCGGGCAGAATCGCTACGGCGACTTGCGTCGTGACTTCCTGCGGAGGGTTCGGCATCCCGCCGAGTGCCGCTTTCGCCAAGTCGATGGAACCGACGACCTTCGTCACCGGCTTACCGTCGATGGTCGCCTTCGCGTGAATTTGACCCACGTAGGCCCCGAGTTTCGCCCCGGCCTTCGCCGAGATCGGCATGAAGAGCGGCGCTTCCGGCTTCGGAGCCGCCGCGACCGGAATCGTGAGCGTCCCGGTCACTCCGTCGATGCCCACCAGCGTCAGTTCCACCGGCCCGGCGAAACCGTTGGTGCGCACGATCCCCGCGATCGGAATCGTGCCCGTCGCACCCAGCGCGACATCGGTGCGATCCAACCCGAGCGCGACGGTGAAGTCCGGTGCGGCGGGCAGCACCGAAAGGTGGTAGACCTCGTTCGGGCCGTGGGTGTAGTTCGTCTGCTCGCACGAGATGAAGAAATCCCCGTCGGCGGCGGGTGTGTATTCGAGTCGTACCCCCGGCTGCTGCGGGTTCGACTTCACCAGCTCCGCCCCCTTCGGATCGAGCACCTTCAGGAGCACTTCCGTCGGCGCGTTGAGTTCGTAGGTCAGTGCGGCGATAACGAGTTTCTGTCCCTTCTTGCCGGCGCAGCGGAAGAAATCCACGTCGTTCTTCTCGCCGAACTTCGCCGAGATGCCACCCGGAATCGGCAGGGCGTTCGCCTTCGCGATCTCGCCGTTCGGCTCCTGCTCGACGAGTTCCGGATAGTCGTGAACCATCACCGGCACCGCGATGCCCGACTGACCGCCCGTCCGCAGCGGGGCCACATTCACGACTTCGACGCCCGGCCCCGCGGTTACTGACACCGGCTTGACAGCGTCCAGCCCCGGCCCGGCGAAGCCGACATCGGACTTCTTGCCGCGCTCGACCGCGAGCGGGAAGGCGGTCGTCGCGCCGTCGAAGCCGCCGATGCGGAGGCGGTATGCGAAATCCGCTCCGCCGCGATAGGTGGTATCGCGGATCTCGACGACGATTTCGCCGTCGGTCGGGGAGCTGTACTTGATGCGCGCATCGGTCTGCAACCCCGGCGTGTCGTCGGCGTAGAGGCCGGGGAGTTCCTGGCCTTTGGCGTCTGAGAGTATGATGACGGGATCGATGGGCGACCCGAGCCGGCGGCCCACGGCTTCGATGGTGATCGACTGCCCCGCCTTCACCGGCACGCGGAAGTAATCGGCCGCTTCCGCAGTCGCGGTGCCGATGACGACGCACGGCGCCAAGAGGACTTGCGCGGTGTCCTTCTTGTTATTGCCGGGCTTTTCTTCGACTTCGGGCAAGTCGTCGATGCTGAACGGGCGGACGTTCGAGATGCCCGCTTTCGTGGCGACCCGGAAGGTGTGGAAGCCGACCGTCGCATCGGCGGGGATCTCGAACTTCACTTTCAGCTTGGTCGCGTCCTTCTGATCCGGGAGAATCGTCGCCTTGCCCGCGAAGGAATTCCAGACGCCCGTCGCCTCGAGCAGGTTCGCCCCGGTGAGGGTGAGTTCGACGGTCGCTCCGCGCTTGGCCCCGAGGCTCGCCAAGGTCGTGAGCGTAGGATAGGTCGGCGGTGCGACCGGAGCCTTCTGCTGGGCTTGCAGCGGAGCGACCCCCGTCGAAAAGCAAGCGACGGCGACCGCAAAGAATGCGAACAGGCCGAGGCAGCGGAGCGGGCGGATCATGGAGAAGTCTCGGAAGGAGAGCCGGCGGGAAGGTTACTCTACTTCGATTTCAATTCGATATCATGCGTATTCTTCCCGACCGCGAGTGAGACCGCAATGTCGGTTGTCTCGGTCGAACCGTACTTTCCGGGCACCGCCGCGCCCGTGATGATGGCCGCGTATTGGCCGGGCGGGATTGCATCGGTGAAGGCGAACTTCCCCTCGACGTCGGTCGTGGCCGTGAACGCCCGGAGTTTCCACGCGATGGTGATCGAGGCACCGGCGACCGGCTTGCCATCGAGCGTCAGCACGCCCGTCACCTGCGCGGATTTCGGATCTTCGACCTTAGCGTGATCGGCTTCCAACTCGGCCCGCACTTTCAGGAAGAGCTTGTGCAGGCCGAACGCTTGGAGCTTGGCGCCGTCGGCTTTTTCCGCATCGGCGAGTCCCTCGTCGATGAGCTTTTGGATGGCCGGGCGGTGCTTGAGGAAGGGCTTCGCGGTCAGTAGCGCCGTGGCATAGACCTTCAAGCACCCCGAGGCATCGCCGGCGTTGTAAAGCTCGGCCCCTTTGTTGTGCATCTCTTTGAAGACCTCGACGGCGATGGCGTCGAGGTCGCGCGCGGGAATCGGCGCCGGAGTTTGGGCTGGGGCGATGGAAGCGAGTGGGAGCAGGATCAGGATGAGAAACGCGAAGCGCATAAGAATCTCCGGTGGAAAGAATTTATTCGCTCCGAAAGCGCTCCGCCACGTTCACGGCTTCGGCGCCTTCATCTCCGGCGGGTTCTTCGGCGTCAATCCGTAGAGCTGCCGGGCGACCATGAGCTGGATCACGAGCTTCGGCTTCTCGATCCGGACCGCTTCGACCGGCACGCCGTAGGTGCCGATGCTCGACGCGTGCCGGAAATCGCTCGCGATGAACGGCCAGAGGAACGCCCCGAACGAATCGTGCAGGAAGAGCATCGTCGGCCCGGTGGCCGTGGGGCAGACCGAAAAGAGCGGCGGATTCTTGTCGAGCTGCTCGGGCTTCTGCGCGGGCGAGAAATAATCCTCCCGCGTGCCGTAGTCGATCCCGGTCTTCGGCACGTACTGCCGCGCGAACTCAATCGGAACATCGTCGCGGATACCGGCGAAACGGCGCATGTCGCCGGCCGGATTCCGGCCGAACGTGTAGTCGGATTCGGGGTGGTCGCGGAACTCGGGGAAGCGCTCGCGCACGGCATCGGCGACGGCGCCGTACGACGCTCGACCGCCGTCGGGCGTCCAGTGCGAATCGGTCTTGTAGTAGTAGAGCACGTCCGGATGCCGGGCTTTCTCGGCTCGGATCGGCGTCAGCAGATTCACGCACTTCACGCCGCGAGCGTTCAGCTTCTCGGTGACCGGTGTCGCCATTTCGGGCGGTGGATGCCGCACGGGATACCCCCGCAGTTGCTCCGGATAGACGGCGGCTTTGTCCGGCGCCAGCAGCACGATGTACTCGATCCCCTGCGCGCGGAACCACGCATCGCGTTCGGCGAAGGCATCGACCCACGCATCGGCGCGGGCGTCGATGCTCGGCATCTTCTGGCTCGTTCGGAACGGGTCGCTCTGATTGATGAAGAGCCAGCCATCCTTGCCGATCCACGCTTGGCTCGTCACCGGTTCGTCGAGCACGCCGAAGACGATTCGGCGATGCCAGTTCAGTAGCACATCGCGATAGCCGATGTGGTCGCCGAGGTACATCTCGAAGTGCCTGGTAAACTCGGCATGATTGAAGCGATTCGAAGAGATCACCGGCGGCCTGTACCGTTCGCGGTTCTCTTCGAGCGGCCCCGGGGTGTCGAAGAAAAAGCCGTACAGGGGCACCGTCACGGCGATGAGAAAGACCGCGACGGTCGTCCCGTCGATCATCTTGCGCGTCCGGCTCCGCTTTGCGGGTCCCATAGCCGTCCTTCTAAAAGCGGAAATAGATGAACGGACTGTACGTCTTCGCCGCCATCTGCATCGAGGCTCCGAAGTAGCACGCGGCGAGTCCGACTGTCCCGAGGACGCCGAGCAAATTCCTCAGCGCGTCCCCTCGTTCGGCCGCGACACTCTTGAGCCACGGTACTAGGGGCAAGCAGGCCAGCAAGCCCGCCGGCAGAGCCAAGGCGAGCTTCGGATTCCAGATGTCACCCGCTGTCACAGCTCCTCCGTCGAATCGCACAAGCGACCCGAAGTATGTTCCCGCGTGCCCGAGAT
This sequence comes from Fimbriiglobus sp., assembly GCA_043774415.1. Classification (GTDB taxonomy): domain Bacteria; phylum Planctomycetota; class Planctomycetia; order Gemmatales; family Gemmataceae; genus JALHQU01. Next base: position 6,427 of record JAYVTJ010000780.1, read on the forward strand.
CGTTCGCTCGGAAGAAGATCCACCCGCAACCGACGGCGACGAGGGCATACGCATGCCGGAAGGGCTGCGGCAGTTTCGCAACAGCGGCCCCCCAGCCGAAGCGTTCGAGAATCAGGAACGCCCCGTGGTAGAGGCCCCACAATAGAAACGTCCAATTCGCTCCGTGCCATAGACCGCAGAGGATGAATACGATCAGCAGGTTCCGGTAGGTCTTAGCGGCTCCGCCCCGGTTTCCGCCCAACGGCACGTATACGTAATCGCGGAACCAACTGCTGAGGCTGATATGCCAGCGCCGCCAGAATTCGGTGATCGACTGGGCGATGTACGGATAGCGGAAGTTCTCGAGGAAATCGAACCCGAACATCTTGCCGAGGCCGATGGCCATGTCCGAGTAGCCGCTGAAATCGAAATAGATTTGTAGGCCGTAGAAAAGGACGCCGAGCCACGCCGCAGCCATCGACAACTCCGCCGCCGAGACGGGGAAGTCGGTCCGGCCGAACGCGGCATCGGCCGCTTCCGCGAAGGTGTCGGCGAGGAGGAGCTTCTTCGCCAACCCGATGCCGAGCCGGCGGACTCCTTCCGCGAACCGCTCCAACCCGACGGGGCGCACGGACAGTTGCTCGGCGATGTCGCGATACCGCACGATCGGTCCGGCGATCAGGTGCGGGAAGAGGAACACGTAGACGCCGAAGCCGAGGTAGTTCCGCTCGGCGGGCACCTCCTTCCTGCAGACGTCGATGACGTAGCTTATGGCCTGGAACGTGAAGAACGAAATGCCGATCGGGAGGTGATCGGGCAAGTTCGGGATTTCCGACGCGGAGCTATTTCCCGCGAGAACGCCGACGAGGAAAGCGAAGTATTTGAACCAGATGAGCAGCGCGAGATTGAGCGCGACCGCCACTGCTGCAATGGGTCGCGCCGAGCGATCGCGCGCGATCAGCATCTCGGCCGCGCGGGCCAAGAGGTAGTTGACCGCGAACGAGATGTAGAGGACGAGAACGTAAACGTACTCGCCCCACGCGTAGAAGAAGAGGCTGGCGCAAAACAGGAAGAGGTTCGAGAACAGTGAGTGGAACCGGCCGCGCAGCCGCGCGACGGCGGGCACGCCGTGGTAGACCAGCAGCACCGCCGGCAGGAACAGGTAGAGGAAGACCGGCGAATTGAAGTACACGACACCCCTCGGCTCACCGCGAAGGACGGGAGTTTACGCAAGCCGGGGGACTTCGGACAAGGGGAAATGCGGATCAGTATTTGCTCGCGGTGCGGGACGTCGAGCGGATAAGATCACAACTGTCGATGAGGTGTGCCGACCAAAAAAAGAGGAAGCGATGTCAATCACACGACGCGAAGTGCTGGCGGCTGCGGTCGGCGGCGGATTGGTCACAACCGGAGTGGCCCACACCGAGGAGAAATCGCCTATCCCCGCACCTGATAAATCGCCGCACGCCGCAGCGTTGGAAATTGTTGTCCGCACGCAAATCGACGTGATCCGCAGGGCCGAGGCTCCCGGTCGAATCGACAGCGAAGGCGACGAACTCTGGTGGCACGATACGAAAGAACGGAACTGGGTCGTCAAGCGTCCCTTCAGTCCCGGCGTCTTTGATTCGACACACCTATTCGACGTGACGTACCGCATCGACGGGAAAGACGTGGCGTCGTGGTTCGTCGACACTCGCAAAGGAGCTGCCACTCTGGTCGAGGCCAAGAAGCAATAGCAGTCGGCGTGGGGCTGCCGGTTCGGCGCGACGGTGCGGGAAACAGGGATTGCCAACACACTGCGTCCGCTGCTCACGGCTCACCTTTCCCCTTGCGGAAATCGCTCGGTTTGGCATAAGGCGACTGGGGAATCGCCGTGAGGTGGGGGCATACCGATGGCCAGTGAAGCGCAGGAGTTGGCGGACCAACTCCGACAGGTCCGCGAGCAATTTCGCACCGAGCGCGCGGCCGCGCTCGCCGATATCGCGCGGCGGACGAAGCGCGTCGAGAAGGCCGAAAGCGAAGTGCGCACGGCGGAACAAGCCGTCGCGGCCGAGAAGAAGCGGATCCGCGCGCTGTACGAAAAGTGCCTCGACCGCATCCGCGTGCGCTGGGCCTCCGAACGCAAATCGTGCGGGCACACCCGTGCGGAGTGCGATGCGGCCGAGGAGCGCTTCCGCGATTTCTACGCCCGCAAAAAGGCAGAACTCGATTCGCGAGCGGGTCGCGCCGAAGCGGATCGCGAGCGTCTGAAAGCCGCTTGGGAACTGCTCGCCGAGGGGCAGCGCCGCGCCATCGCGGATCGCCAGCAGTCGGAAGATTGGCTCGCCCGGCACCGCGAAGCGCTCGACCTCCGGACGAAGATGTTCGGCGAGCAGCACAAGCTGTTCGAGTCGAATCGGCAGTCGTTCGAAGCCCGGCAGCCCGAGCTGATCGCGGAGATCGCGGGTCTCGAAACGCGGGCCACGCACCTGCGCCAGACCATCGCCAAGCTCGAAGCGGACCGCGAGAAGCTGCAAGTGGCCGAAGTCTCATCGAATGCGCTCGCGGTCCCACTCGCACCGCAATTCGGCCACCGCGGGGAAGCTCAGCAGGTCGATTCCCTGCTCGTCGAACTGACCCGCGAGAAGCGCGGCCTCGCCCTGGCGCGGGCCGAACTCGCCCGCCAAGCGGACGGACTCTCCGATCAACGCGCCATCCTCGCCGAGCAGGTGAACGCGCTCGCCGGCGCCCGCGACCTCTGGCGGAGCGCCGAGGCCAACACGGCCGGCGAACTCCACGCCATCGCCCTCGGCATCCGCGCCGGAGAGCAGGACCTCGACGGCCGCGAGCGCGACCTGGTCGCGGCCGAGCGGCGCCGGCGGAACGAGGATCACGCCCTCGTCGAACTGCGGTTCAAACTGGAAAATTGGCAGCTCGCCCTGATGGCCAAAGAGGCGAGCGTGCAGACGGACGCGGAGAAGCTCGACGAGAGCCTCGCGGCGAAATGCGACGCCGTCGAACGCCGCGGAGCGGCGCTCGAAGCGACCGCGGCGGCGTGGACCGGACTGCGCCGGCGCGAGTCGGAATTCTATCGCGCCGAACTCGACCGCCTCGCGGTCGCCAAAGCCGAGTGCACCTCGGAAATCGCGAGCCTTCGGGATGCGCGGGATGCGTACGCCGAGCGGAGCCGAGAAGTTGCCGCGCGCGACTTGGCTTCGGCCGGGCAGCGACCGGGACCGCTCGCGACGCGGCGCGGCCGCATCCTCGAACGCCGCTGGACCAAGCACTTCCTCCGAGAAGAAAAGCGACTGGCGAAACTGGAGCGGACGCTCGAAGCGGGCCGCGTCGAACTCGATGAGCGGATGCGCCGCATCGACCGTGAGACGGAATCGTTCCTGGATCGTCAAACGCACGAAATCGCGGAGCGGACGGCCCACGAACTCGATCGCCTCGTCGGGGAAAGGCGGCTCGCCGATGCCCGGCTCGAAGCCGAACTCGAAGCCCAACTGCGCTTCCGCACGGAGGGGGACGCCCGCCGGCTGCGATCCCAAATCGCCCGGATCGCCGAGTCGATCCAGACGGCGAACCTCACGCACCCGGACGAACAGGATGTGCTCATTCTGCCACTGCGATCGGCTCAGGCCGCGTGAAACCGCCCTCACGCCCTGCGCAACCGTCACACCCGATGCCCGAGCGTCGGGTGTTTTCGTCCGTTCGCCCCAATTTGCAGGGGAAATCGCGATCCGCGGGTTAGAGTGAGGATTGTAAAGGTTACATTCTCGGGGAATCGCCGTGTCCCGCTTCCTGCCGCTCCTCCTGTTCGTCTTGCTCGGTTTGGGTTGCCGGCATCACTGCCGCAGCAATTGCGACGACCACCGTCTCGGCGACCGGCTGCGCGATCGGATCGAAGACCGCCAAGACGGCCGGCGCCGCGATCCCGGCACCGACAGTGACCGCGCGATCCCGCCCGGAGTCATCCCGCCCCGCGGCGAGACGATCCCGGCGACACCGCTCCCCGTGACGCCGAGCCGGAGCAACTTCGTCGAGTGGGATCCGACCGCGGCCGTGCCGGCGCCGAATCGCATCTCCCGAAAACCTTCACTCGATCTTCCGCCCAGCAGCGTCCCCAGCGATCCTATCCTCGCGGTGCCTCCGGGTGCGCCCAACCGCACGCTCTTGCTGCCCGATCCGCTCCTCCTCAATCCCTTGCGTTCGGTGCCGGTGAAACCCGAAACTTCCTCGGGCATCTTCGCCGAACCGATCCTCCCCGCCGCGGTTGCGGAATCGGCGAAGCCACCGGTCGAAGCGAAGGGCGATCTCCCGGCCCCCGTCGGCGTCGATGCGTTCGCCCCCGTCCCCGGCCAAGACAAAGTCGCGAGCGGCCGGAAGCCGACGCTCGAAGGTCTCGACGCCCTGAAAGCGCAGGGTTATAAGACCGTGCTCTACCTCCACGCCCCGGATGCCGATCTCAGCGCGGCCAAGGAGACGGTCGAGAAGCGGGAACTGACTTTCGCCGCCATCGCCGTCTCGCCGCAGACGCTCGCCGAGGCGGGCAAGGCGTTCGCCGCGCAGTTGAAGGATGCGACCGCGAAACCGCTGTTTGTCTACGACCTCGACGGCATCCGCGCCGGGAGCCTCTGGTATGTGCAGTTTCGCACGGTCGATCTCCTCGGCGACGACGCCGCACGGATCCGCGCCGGCTCGCTCGGACTGCAAGATCCGGAGAAGTCCGAAGAGCAGAAGCGCTACTGGATCGCGATCCAAGATTTGCTCGCGAAGCGGTGACCGGTTCTCACAATTCTCCGGCGACTTGCCCCATCGGTTCGACTGTGCGGATTATCGCCAACATTTCCCCTTCTCCGCCGTTCTCATTATTGACAGCCCTTCTGCGGACGTGATAAGTTAGCGAAGCCCCATCTCGACCGGATCGACTGCGCACCCTCACCGAGCGGACATCATGGCGAAAATCACCGGCTACTGGGGCATCGACGTCGGACAGTGCGCCCTCAAAGCACTCCGCCTCGAACTCGTGGATGGCAAGCCCACCGCAACGGCCTTCGATTACATCGAGCATCCGAAAATCCTCTCGCAGCCGGATGCTGACCCGGACGCGCTCACCCGCGAAGCGCTCGAAAAGTTCCTCTCGCGCAATCCCGTCAAGGGCGATACCGTCGCCATCAGTGTGGCGGGTCAGAGCGGCTTGGCCCGATTTGTGAAGCTGCCGCCGGTTGAAGAGAAGAAGATCCCGGACATCGTGAAGTTCGAAGCGAAGCAGCAGATCCCCTTCCCGCTCGAAGAAGTCGTCTGGGACTATCAGAAGGTCGGCGGCGGCGAGAACATCGGCGGATTCGCGATGGAGACCGAAATCGGCCTCTTCGCCATGAAGCGCGACATCATCAACCGCTACCTCGGCCACTACCAGGCGGTCAAGGCCGAAGTCCATGTCGTCCAGATGGCCCCGCTCGCCCTCTGCAACTACGCCACCTACGAAATCCTCAAGCGCGGCGGCGTCGACGGCGTCGATCCGAACGCGGCCTCCGAAACGCACGACGACACCCCCCGCGGCAAAAAGCGCTGCGCCGTGATCCTCGACATCGGCACCGAGAACTCGAATCTCATCATCACCGACGGCGCCAAGATCATCTGGCAGCGGCCCGTGCCCCTCGGCGGGAACAACTTCACGCGGGCCCTGACGAAGGAATTGAAGCTGACCTTCGCCAAGGCCGAGCACCTGAAACGGAACGCCGCGAAGTCGCCGGAGTTGGCCCAGATCCTCAAAGCCCTGCGGCCCGTCCTCACCGATTTCGTCGGCGAAGTCCAGCGCTCCCTCGGCTACTTCACGAACACGCACCGCGATGCCCACGTCGCCTACCTCGTCGGCCTCGGCAGCGCGTTCAAGCTCCCCGGCCTTCAGAAATACCTCTCGGAGAAGCTCGCTCTCGAAGTGAAAAAACCATCCAAGATGGAGCGGCTCTCCGGCGAGCAAGTGCTCCACGATCCGAACTTCACCGACAACATCCTGACTTTCCCGGTCGCGTACGGGTTGGCCCTCCAAGCGAGTGGACTCGCCCGCATCCAGACGAATCTGCTGCCCGGCGAAATTCGCACCGACCGGCTCATCCGCGCGAAGAAGCCCTGGGCGGCCGCGGCGGCGGCGGCCCTGCTCCTCGGCACCGGCGCGGTTGCCTTCGGATTCGGAAACCAGTATCAAGCGGCCTCGGACAAGAGGATCGCCACGGCGATGGAAAAAGCCGATCGGGTCGTGAAGGCTGCGAAAACGCAGGAGGACGACCGCACCAAGAAAGAAGCGGACAAAACCGGAGCCATGGGCGAAGTGAAGGCGATCGTCTCGGGGAACGACGAGCGCTTGAATTGGGCCCGCCTGATGGAAGTGATTTCGGCGGCGCTGCCGCAGCCGGGCATCCTCGCGAAAGGCGACCGGCCCGCGTTCGCCGGCAATCTCGAACTGCCCGAACAGCAGGTGTATTGGAAGACCGACAAGCAGCAGCTCGCCATCGCCAAGCACTACGAGCGCATCGCGTCCGGCGTGCCGTTGACGAAGCTCTACGACGACGACAAAGCCGAGGATCTGCCGACGGTGAATATCGAAGCGGTGGACTGCCGGTACAGCGACAACGTCCAGGGATTTCTGGCGAATGCGCAGGTCTTCGCCGACAAAATCTCGGGCCTGCAGATCCGGGACGATTTCCCGGCGGGCTTCGAAAAAGTGCCCGTCGACGATCCGAACTCCAAGAGCAAGGATGTCCCCAAAGCGCCCGAAGGGGGGGCGTGGATCATCGAAATCCGCGGTTACACCTACAACACGGAGGCCGCGAACTTCCTGCGCCGGTGCCTCGTGACCAACCTCAAGCGGTTCGATCAATTCGCGGCGGCGACCGATCCGGGCAAGGTGGCGAAGGCCCTGCAAGCCGATGCGCTCCCCGATCCGGTGAAGGCCCGCGTCAGCCACGTTTTCCTGGCCCTCTCGTTCAAGAAGGATCGCGCAGCGGGCGCCGGCAAAGATGCGGCCGCGAGCTTCCAGTACATCCCGTCCTCGCAGCTCGACCAGTTGCTCGTCCCGAAAGCGGCGAC
>JAYVTJ010000781.1:0-4940 GCA_043774415.1 Fimbriiglobus sp.
TCATCGCGGTGGTTGTCGGCGAGGAATGGAAGTTGTGTGGTAACTCCTTCCCATACCAAACCTTCAGCCACCGCGCCATTCAACTCCGCTCAGGAATGATGAAATATCCGGGCTAGCGGAAGTCGCCAGACTTCCGAGGCTGTGGCCGGTCGTTCGGGTCGTGAGGACTCGGGCGACCGGCCTCTTTTTTTCCGCCAATCCCACACTCCAGCCATCCGGGCGGAAGCGTCGATCATCCTGAAACGGCCCTCCGTTCCGCAGGATGCGTCCATGTCAAGCTTCGCCTGCCTGCTGCTCGCGGCGTCTATCGGCGCGGATTGCTCGCCGGAGAATGCTCCGCCCGCGGTCGGGGATGTGCTCTTTTCGGTGACCGAGAATCGGAAGATCAGTCTCCTCTACCGCGTCGTGCTCGTCGGGCTTCCGACCCACGCCGGGATCGTTGTGCGGATGCCGAATGGCGAATTCGGCGTCCTCGAAGCCGGGGGCGGCGGGGAACTCCGCACCCGCACCACACCGCTCGATGCCAGGCTCGCTCGCACCGGTGACCGTGAGCTTTGGATCCGTCGGCGGGCGGTTCCTCTGAATGCGGAGCAGGAGCGGAAGTTGAGTGAGTTCGCCGCGCTCTCCGAGAACACGGGCTACAGCAAAGTGCGGGCCTTCGACCTCGCCTGGTTCTCGCTCCACGGCCCGCGCGGGCCGATCCGCACCTTCTTCGACGGCAAGCCGCGGGGCGTCCGCGCCGATTCGGTCTGTTCCGAAATCGTCGTCGAAGCGCTCGCCTATGCCGGGATCATCGATTGCGAAACCGCCCGACCCTCGGCGACGACGCCGCGCGATCTCTACCTCGACCGTTCGCTCAACGTCTACATCCGCCGGCATCCGCCGCTCGCCTCCGGCTGGTTACCCCCCGCAATTTGGATTCCCGAGCCGTGTGCGCTCTGCCGCGTGAGGCCCGAACCGAAGCACGGCCTGTTGCGGTTCGCCCGCTGATCCGCGATACTGCCACTCTCCGATCCGAGGGTGGTGGCCATGCGATTCTTGCTGCTATTCGCACTTCTGCTGACGCCTCTTTTCGCAACGGCCGCCGAGCCCAAGCCGTTCGAGAAGGCCAACCTGACGGCGTGGTGCATCGTGCCGTTCGACGGCAAGAAGCGCGGCCCGGAAGAACGCGTCGCGATGCTGAAACGCTTGGGCTTCACGCGCTACGCCTACGATTGGCGCGCCGAGCATTTGCCGACCTTCGAGAAGGAACTCGATCTGCTCATCAAAGAGAAGATCGCGCTGCAGGGTGTTTGGTTCCCCGCCGGCGTCGGCAAGGATGGCGAGACGATCCTCGACATTCTCAAAAGGCACAAAGTCGAAACGGAACTTTGGGTCATGCTGCCGCAGCCCGATGCGAATCTGAACCAAGGCGACAAAGTCAAAACGACTGCGGCGTTCTTGAGCGCGCTCGCGAAAAAGGTCGGCGCCCAGGGTTGCAAGATCGGCGTCTACAACCACGGCGGCTGGGCCGGGGAACCGGAGAATATGGTTGCGGTGGTGAAGGCGTGCGGCGAGAAGAACGTCGGTATCGTCTACAACCTCCATCACGGCCACGGCCACCTCGCGAAGTTCGACGAATATTTGAAGTTGATGAAGCCGCACCTCTATTCGATCTCGCTCAACGGCATGGAGAAGGACGGCGACAAGAAGGGCAAGAAGCTGCTCGTGATCTCCGACGGGCCGGAGGATCATAACATTTTCAAATCGATAGCCGCCAGCGGCTTCGATGGCACACTCAATATCCTCGGTCACACCGACGATGATGTGGAGGATCGGCTGACCGACAATTTGAATGGGTTCGCGACCAAGAGTGGCGACTTATTTATCACGGGACGCCGCACACGGACCGCTTTCTTGACTCGCTCGGCCAACTCGCTGCAATTCCGGATCGATTCGCCCAGACTGGGTGAACCGCTCGCGTTCATTCTCTCGAACTTCACGGAAGCGGAACATGCGCGGCTGAAAACGAACACGGATTTTGCGGAAACGGGCTTCCGGATCAGCGTAGATCGGAACGACGCGGCGGCGATTGAAGGGAAAGGGATCATCGACGATGGCCGGCTTGTGTTTACTCCGAGATATCCGCCGACTCCCGGTGTTCATTATCGATTGGTTTTCACACTGAAAGGTTCTCCTCGTTGCCGGGTCAGTATCACCCTCCGCAAAGTGCCGCCGGCGAAGCCGACGGAAATCGAAATCCTTTTCCCCACGGCCGAGGTGCTGCCGGAGAACATCCTGCGGTTCTACATCCAGCTCACCGCGCCGATGGCGCGCGGCGACGTCTACCGGCACATCAAACTCCTCAAAGCCGACGGCAAACCGGTGCTGCTTCCATTTCTCGAACTCGACGAGGAACTCTGGAGCCACGACGGCAAGCGACTCACCGTGTTCTTCGATCCGGGTCGCGTGAAGCGCGGACTGACGCCGCGCGAAGAAGACGGGCCGATCTTCGAGGAGGGGAAGAAGTACACGCTCGTCATCGACAAGGCTTGGGAGGACGAGACCGGTTTCCCGCTCAATGAATCGTTCAAAAAGTCGATCACAATCACCAAGCCGGACGATGCCCCGATCGATCCGAAGAAGTGGAAGCTCGTCGGACCGGCCAACGCCGATGGCGTTCTAAAGGTGACATTCGAGAAGCCGCTCGATCGCGCACTCGCCGAGCGTATGCTCTCCTTACGCGATGCGGACGACAAGCCGGTGTCAGTGACCGTGACCGTCGACGCGACTCAGACGGGCGTTGAAATCCGACCGGCTGCCAAGCTCTGGGTAGCCGGGAAATATGAGCTCGTCATCGATAAGCGGCTGGAGGATGTCTGCGGCAATCGCGTCGGGCGGCCTTTCGAAATCGACGTGCTCCGCCCGGTCCCCAGAGTTCCGCAGGCCGAATTCGAGAAGCTGCCGTTCGCCGTGAAGTAGCGGCGCCGCGACGCGGGCTTCTACGATCTCCGGTCCGACGACGGCCCCTTTCGGCCGGCGCTTCGCGAGGTTCAGCAGCGGCCGCTCGACCCAGCGGTGGAAGAGCATCCCGCCACCCCAGCAGACGGCGAGCATGAGGGCGATCCAGGCGAGGTGCGGCGCCGTGTGGTGCGGCCACCACAAGATGCTGAAGTGCAGGCAAATGCCGATGGGGCCGTGCCAGAGGTAGATGGAATACGAGGCATCACCGGTCGCCCGGAGCCATCGGGGCAGTTTCAGCGTGCCCCGTTTCTCGGCGGCAATCACACCGTAGACGATGAGCGCCGCGGCCGGGCCGAAGACGATGACGCGGTTCATCAGCTTCATGCAGAGCGCGTACGGCTCGCCGCCCGGATGGAAGAGCACGATACCGCAGGCGGCCCAAACGATGCCGAGGGCGATGGTGGTCCGACCCCGATTCGCATAGCCGCGACGCACGAGGCCGGCGACGCAGACGCCGAGGAGAAACTCCAGGATCAGCGGGCTTGTGAAGGTCGCGGCGAACGTGCCGGCGTAGAAGGAATCGTCGGGCTTGACGGCTTCGGCCCAAGCGACGACCGCGACCCACGCGAGGAGCGCCACGGGTGCGATGCGGCGCGGCAGCAGCAGGAGAAGCGCGAATGCGGCGTAGAAGCAGAGTTCGTAGTTCATCGTCCAGGCGGGCGGGATGTAGGCGTTCGGAATCGCATCGGGCGTGAGCGTCAGCCAAGGGAACCACGGCGCTCCGGGGAAGGAAGCCAAAATGGCGTCCGTTAGCGGCACGGCGATGAGCATCATGGCCCAAAAGGCCGGGTAGATCCGCCAGGCGCGGCGGAAGAGGTAGCGGGGGATCGCGTTCGCTTTGCCGTAGGAGTCGGCCTGCGTAAAGGCGATGATGAACCCGGAGACGACGAAGAAGAGATCGACGCCGGCGTAGCCGAACCAAAGGAAGGGGCGCAGGAATTCGCGGGCGATGCCGAAGTTGGCCTCCCATCCCGCGGTGTGGATGCCGAGCACCAGCAGGCAGGCGATGCCGCGCAGACCTTGCAAATTCTCGAGCTTCGTGCCCATGATCCCTCGCGGTCGGGTTCCATCCCGTCCGGATCAATACTCCGGATTCGCACCGCGGGGCAAGTCGAATCGCCCGTCGCAATCTATTTGGCGGTCGGGCTAGAATGATGCGGTCCGAGTCTGCACCGGAGTTCGACGATGATCCGCATCCTGGTCTCACTCGCGATGCTTCCGCTCCCGAGTCTCGTCGGTGCGGCCGAGAAGGAACTCACGCCGGCGGAGCGCGGTCGGCGGACGCTCGAAACGACGGCGACGATCAAGGGCTTCTGGCCGAAGGCGGCCTACGAGAACGCGTGGAAGGTCTGGGGCCTGAAGGAGAAGCCCGCGGACTACTCGGCGATGTTCCGCGAGCGCTACGGGCTGCACGAGGCGCCGTACCCCAACGGCGATTATCCGATGGGTCTGCGCAAGGCCGATCTCCTCTTCGGGCAAGGCCTCGGCATCGACTGCATGACCTGCCACGGCGGGTCGATCTTCGGCAAGTCGATGGTCGGCCTCGGGAACAGTTCGCTCGACATCGAAGCCCTGTTCGAAGAGATGGCCGCGGCGGTGAACAGTCGCGCCAAGGTTCCCTTCGCGTTCACGCGCGTCCGCGGCACGAGCGAAGCCGGGCCGTTCGCCGTCTACCTGCTCGGCTATCGCACCGACGACTTGGCACTGACGCCGATCTACCGCGACCTCGGCCTGCACGACGACACCTGCGGCGACACCCCGGCGTGGTGGCTGCTGAAAAAGAAAAAGACTATGTATCACATCGGCGCGACCGACGCGCGCAGCGTCCGCAGCCTCATGCAGTTCATGATGCACCCGCTGACGACGCCGGCGGAGTTCAAGAAGGCCGAGCCGCTCTTCCGCGATATCCAGAAGTATCTCCTGAGCTTGGAAGCGCC
>JAYVTJ010000782.1:0-4841 GCA_043774415.1 Fimbriiglobus sp.
CGCGATCCTCCTCGAGCAATTCCACGGCGCGTTTTTAAGAGACCTCACCCCCCAGCTCCCTCTCCGAAGCGGAGAGGGGGGGCCGGAACGATTCGCCGCACTCGGCCGGCACCTCGTTGCACCGTGGAAGGTCGTCATCGCGGGGCCGCCGAACGTCGGCAAGAGTTCCCTCATCAACGCGCTCGCCGGGTATCAGCGCAGCGTCGTGGCGCCGATCCCCGGGACCACGCGGGACGTGGTTAGCGTGCAGTTCGCCTTCGACGGCTGGCCCGTGGAACTGTCCGATACCGCCGGCATGAGGACGGGCGCGGACGATCTGGAATCGGCGGGCATCGCCCGCGCCCGCGCCGAATACGCCGCCGCCGATCTCCGAGTCTGGGTCGTCGATCTGTCCGCGGCCGAGCGAGAGTGGCCGGACCTGGAACCGCCGCCGGAGATCGTCGTCGGCAACAAGGTCGATGCGGCCATAGCCGCCGTAGCCGGCCCGCTGCTGCCCGTCTCCGCGACGCGGGGGGACGGCATCCCGGCACTCATCGCGGCGATTGTGAAGCACCTCGTTCCCGACGTGCCGCCGGCGGGCGCGGGGGTTCCGTTTGCGCCCGAACTCTTCAGCGCCGCTACAACCGGCAAACTCGACTCCTCCCGAGGATCCACCCCGGGGAAAATTCTTCCCCTTCGATGCAAGCCCGGTCGCTCAACTCGGTTTCCCCCGGTAGTCGATACGGGAAGGACAGCGGAAGGAGTTCCGGAGCCATGATGCCCATTCGCCGCGTCGCAGTGCTGCTCGTACTGATCTTGGCCCCGTCGCGCGCCCCGGCGTCCGAGTACCCGCTGCACCTGATCGGGCCGAACAAGCTGGAGCGCGTGAACGCCAAGATCGGCGGCCGCGTCTGCGACTACACCTACAACCACGGCGCCGATCGCCGCATCTGCTCGAAGGCCCTCGACGAGAAGCGCGACCTCTACGTCTACGTCCCGCCGGGCTACGACGGCAAAGCGCAGTTCCCGTTCATGCTCTGGCTCCACGGCTTCGGCCACGACGAAAAGAACTTCCTGACCTTCGTGCCGTACCTCGACGAGGGCATCCGCACCGGCGCTCTGCCGCCGATGGTCATAGTCGCGCCCGACGCCAGCTTCAAAGCCCGCCCGGCGATCTTCAATACGGGGAGCTTCTATCTGAATTCGAAGGCGGGCCGCTACGAGGACTTCATCATCGACGACGTCGTCGGGTTCACCGTCAAGAATTTCGCGATCCGGCCCGAGCGCGAAGCCCACGTCATCGCCGGGGCCAGCATGGGGGGCTACGGGGCCTATAGCCTGGGCTTCAAACACAAGGACATCTTCGGCAACATCGCCGGCATCATGCCGTCGCTCAGCATGCGCTACCTCGATTGCAACGGCAAATACAACAGCGATTACGATCCGAATTGCGTGTCGCTGCGCACCGAGTTCCCGCGCAACGAAGTCGTCGGCCGCTTCTACGGCGTGATCGTCATCCGCCAGCGCCGCATGCTCGATCCGCTCTTCGGCCGGCACAACAAAGACGAAATCTTCGCGACCCTTTCGGCGAACAATCCGATCGAACTGCTCGAAACCCGAAATGTCCAGCCGGACGACTACAAGCTCTTCATCGGCTACGCGGGCAAAGACGAATTCAACCTCGACGCGCAGGCGGAGCACTTCATCGATGTGGCCGGCAAAAGAGGCATCCGGCCGACCGTGCTGAAACTGGACGACGGGCACCACAACGTGAAAACGGGCGTCCGCATGTTCCCCGAGATGGCCCGCTGGCTGAAGCCGCTGATCGAACCGTACGCCCCCGCGAACTACTCGGGCACCGCCGGCATCAGCTCCGCCGTGCTGCACGCCCCGCACATGGGGGGCTTCGGCCGCCCGCTCTACCTCGCCCCGCTGCCCGCCGCGCCCACCATGCTGCGCCGGTGATTCACGCCGCCGACTCCGAAGCGTTCATCAAGTCGCCGATGAGTTGTGTGACGCCTTCGTGATCGAAGAGTTGGGGAACTTTCTCCGGTGCGAAAAAGATCGCCAGCGTGCCGCGGACCATCAGCGCTTCGGGATGATCGACTTCGAGCCGATCACCGTTGGTCAGCGCAATAGTGAACGGGTGGAACGGGACACGCCTCCGCATGACATCGAGAGCCAATTCGAAATCTTCCGCCGTCATCGCAATCTCCTCGAAGTCCGGGGGGGGCAATATGCTTGTACTCTATCCTCCCACCGCGCACCGGTCAATTTCATGAAGCTGGCCAAGTTCTGCACCTCCCTCGGCCGCATCGGCGTCGCCGTCGTCGAAGAGTCCACCGCCTTCCCCCTCGACCTCGGCCGCGTGCCCGGCGTCGATACGCTCGCCGATATCCTGCACTCCCCCGACCCGCGGGAGCTCGTCGCCAAGCTCCATCCCGGTGGCGACGGCTTGCCCATCGAGGATGTCGCCGTGCTCGCGCCCGTCGATCGCCAGGAGATCTGGGCCGCCGGGGTGACCTACAAGCGCAGCAAGGTCGCGCGAGAAGAAGAGTCTTCCGGGGCGGCGCAGTTCTACGACAAGGTCTACAGCGCCGCGCGGCCGGAGCTGTTCATGAAGGCCACCTGGGAGCGCGTCACCGATCCCGGTTCGCCGATCCGCGTCCGGGCCGACAGCAAATGGAATGTGCCCGAGCCGGAGCTGACACTCGTCGTCTCGCCCGCGCTGAAGATCGTCGGCTACACCGTCGGCAATGACGTGAGTTCGCGCGACATCGAAGGGGAGAATCCGCTCTACCTGCCGCAGGCGAAGGTCTACACCGGCTCGTGCGCCATCGGCCCCTGCGTTACGCTCGCCGATGCCATCCCCGAGCTGACGAAATGCGAAATCCGCCTGGTCATCCGCCGCGGCGGCGCGGTCGCCTTCGACGGCAGCACCACCATCGCGCAGATGAACCGCACGCCCGAATACCTCGTCGAGTGGCTTGGCAAGGACAACGCCTTCCCGCACGGCGTCCTGCTCATGACCGGCACCGGCATCGTTCCCCCGGACGCGTTCTCGCTCTCGACGGGCGATTCAGTGGACATCTCCATCACCGGCATCGGCACCCTCACCAACCCCGTCGGGTGATCCCCGAACCCGACTGCGTCGGCCATCGCTCGTACGGAGAGGCAGGGATTCGAACCCTGGGGGGCCTTGCGGCCCCTCCGGTTTTCAAGACCGGCGCATTAGACCACTCTGCCACCTCTCCCGGTGCGGCCGTATTGTAAGCGAGCGACTGCGGGCAGGGAAGGTTCGGCCGCCCATCTGTTGACAGCCCGCGCCCCGCGCGTCACAGTTTAGCTCCTGCCGAGTCCGGCGCCGGGATCGATCATGCCAGTCCTCCACCTCACCGAAGACGATGTGCGCGCCGTCCTCACGATGGACCTCGCGCTGCCCGCCGTGGAGTCGTCGTTCCGCAAGCTCGCTCTCGACGAAGCGGTGAACGCTCCGCGACAGCGCTGCCAGACCGACACCGCGATGCTGCACGTCCTTCTCGCCGCGGCCAAGACGCTCGGGGCACTCGGGCTGAAGGTCTACACCACGGGCCGCTTCCCGGCGCAGTTCAAGCTCTACCTCTTCGACCCCAAGGCCGGGGGGCTGACCGCCATCGTCGAAGCCGACTACCTCGGCCAAGTGCGCACGGGCGCGGCCAGCGGCGCCGCCACGAAAAAGCTCGCCCGCGCCGACGCCCGCACCGTCGGCCTCATCGGGCTCGGCAAGCAGGCCCGCACGCAGCTCGAAGCCGTCTGCAAAGTCCGCGCGATCTCGGAGGTCAAAGTCTTCGGCCGCGATCCGGCCAAGCGCGCGGCGTTCGCCGCCGAGATGAGTGCTGTCTGCGGGGTCGAAGTGCGGCCGGTGGAATCGGCGAAGGAGGCCGTCGAGGGCAGCGACATCGTCATCACCGCGACCTCGTCGCGCGAGCCGGTACTGCTCGGCGAATGGCTCGCTCCGGGTTCGCATGTCAACCTGATGGGGTCGAACTTCCTCGCGAGTGCCGAGGCCGATATCGAGGTCTTCCGGCGGGCGGCGATCATCACCATCGACAGCAAAGAGCAGGGCCGAACCGAGTGCGGCGACTTCGTCGCGGCGATGGGCGAGAACGTCTTCGGTTGGCCCGACGTGAAGGAATTCGCCCACATCCTCGTCAATCGCTATCCCGGCCGCACCGCGCCGGAAGCGATCACGGTGTTCAAATCGCTGGGCCTCGGCATCCAGGACATCGCCGTCGGCGCTAAGGTCGTCGAACTGGCGAAGGCGAAGGGGCTTGGTCGGATGCTCGACATTTGAGAGGCGAAAGTCTGTCCGGCACATTCCCCCCACCCAGCGTCGGACAGAGATGCATATCGCCGGACAGAGATGCAAATCGCCGGACAGGCAATGCACGCCAATGACTTGCGGAGAGTACAAATGATGGATTGAGCGTGCGACGACGAGCCACCGGGCTTGTCCCGGTGGGTTCTCGGTTCTCGTAGTCAGTGGCCCCACCGGGACAAGCCGGACAAGCCCGGTGGCTCGTTGGAAACTCGCCGCCACGGAGCGATCAGCGCTCCCGCGGCAGATCACTGCCGAACACCGGTCGGATCGGCGCCACCCTCGGCCCCGGATCGGTGGGGCGGAAGCTCGATGAAGGGATGAACGCTCCGCCCGGTACGGGGGCGATCGGCTGAATGCCTCCGCCGATGCCGCCGCTCGCCGGAGCCGGGTGCGGGTAGGGCGTCGGGCCCAGCGGCGCGGTCGGCGATTCCTTCAAGCCCGTGCTCGGTCGCAGCGCCCCGCCGTTGCCGATGGTCTCCGGCTTGCGCGCGACCTTGTCGGC
>JAYVTJ010000783.1:0-1777 GCA_043774415.1 Fimbriiglobus sp.
AAAGATGGGCGAAAACGAACGGTTAGACGGGCTGTAGGATCGGCGCGGGAGAGGTGAAGGCGGGCCGACCGCAGACCACCGCGGAGCGGTTTAGTTCAACTTGTTATTGAGTCTTACCTATACAAGGTATCACTCGGACGATTCCATCGAAGCCCAAATCCCCAAAGGTCCCTCGGAGCCATCGATTGCGCCGAGTCCCGGCACAAAAGCCCTTGCATAGTATCCCGATAACCGACCTTGCACCAGACGCCCGCTCCCCGCTTTCAAACATCCAGTGGGCTCTTCACTCCCAAGCCTCCTTTGCTCAGCACGTGGACGTAGATCATCGTCGTGCGGACGTCGCTGTGGCCCAAAAGTTTCTGGATCGTGCGGATATCGTACCCCACTTCCAGAAGGTGCGTCGCGAAGCTGTGCCGGAAACTGTGACTCGTCGCCCGCTTCCCGATCCCCGACGCCCGCACCGCCTCCGTGATCACCCGGCTCACCGAACCCTCGTGGGTGTGGTACCGGCTGACGATCCCCGTTCGCGGATCCGCCGATCTCGTGGACGAGGGGAACACGAACTGCCACTTCCACTCCTTCGCGGCACCGGGGAACTTCCGCGGCAAGGCCTCTGGAAGATAAACCGCCCCGAAGCCCTGCGCAAGATCTTTCTCGTGCAATCGCCGCACTCGCTCCAGGTGTTCGAGGAGTTTCGGCTTCAGCGACTCCGGGAGCATCGTCACCCGATCCTTGTTCCCCTTCCCGTGGCGGACCGTGACCTCGTTGCGGGTGAAGTCGAGGTCCTTGACCCGCAGGCGCAGGCATTCGAGCAGGCGCACGCCGGAGCCGTAGAGCAACTGAGCTATGAGGCCGTACGTCCCGTCGAACTCTCTCAGGACGAGTTGCACCTCCGGCTTCGTCAGGACGACGGGGAGCCGCTTGGAGCGCCGGGCCCGGATCACGCCCTCGATCCGGCCGGGATCGACCCGGAGCACTTCGCGGTAGAGGAAGAGGATCGCGCAGAAGGCTTGGTTCTGGGTACTGGCGGCGACTTGGCCGACTACGGCGAGGTGGGTCAGGAAAGCGTTGATCTCGGCGGCGCCCATTTCGTTCGGGTGCCGCTTCTTGTGGAACAGGATGAACCGCTTGCACCAGTCGTGGTAGGTATCTTCGGTGGTCAGGGCGTAGTGCCGGACCCGGCAGGGTTCGCGGAGTCGGTCGAGCAATTTGGGTGGAGGAACTGACATTTCGGTCACTTGCAAGAGTGGAGGCGGCTGACATTTTGTCGAAAGGAGCATTTTGCCCGATGTGGGCGCTCGCGGAGGGGAGAAAGCGGCGGCGGCAGCGCGCCCGCCGGTCTGCGCAGCCGGTGTGCGCCGCAGAGCCGCTCGCCAGTCGGAAGCGGATTCGACGACTCCGCGTACGCTTCGAGATACACACGGCAGCGGTGGTTCCGGAACTTATATTCACGGGAATATATTCTTTACGCGGCGAGGAATGAGGCTTTGTCGAAGGTCTGGAAGTTGAGGGTCATCAGCGACTTCATTTCGGCCGCGTAGCCGGTGGTGGTTTGGTCGAGGCAGTGATCCACGGCTTGCTGGAACAGCGCGAAGTCATCGCAGTGCTCGCCGCGCAGCGCCTTCGCTTCGGTGAATTTCCAGAGCCGTTCGATCCCGTTGAGATTCGGCGAGTCCGAGGGCAGAAACAGCAATTCGATGCCCCGCCGTCCGGCTTCGGCCATCACCTTCTTGCAGTGCTGATACCGCGCGTTGTCGAGGACCAGCGTGGTCGCCCG
>JAYVTJ010000784.1:0-2946 GCA_043774415.1 Fimbriiglobus sp.
CCCCCACTCCGCTTCGGAGAGGGGGCTGGGGGTGAGGTCTCTTCGTCCCTTCACCCCTCCAAGCGCACCGGCACATCGCGGCTCCACGCCAGATACATCATCAGCAGCAAGCGCTGGACACCGAGGACGCCCACGTCGGCGCTCGGTTCGCCGACGGTCGCGGTCGCCCGGCTGCGGCGCTCGTCCACCGGCAGATTCACGAGCGCGTCGAACGCTTCGACGCTCCCGGGCGCGGCGCCGTCGAGTGCGAGCGTGCGGAACCAGACGAGCACCATCGCCATGTGCCACGGCGACAGCGTCGCGCCGACGCCGAGGATCGCGTGGAAGAGCTGATCGGTCGTGATGTCGATTGCGCCGAACGGATTCGGCGGGAGAGATTTCCCGAAGGCGACGGGAGAGGCGAAGAGCTGCTTAGCGCGCCAGGCGCGGGTGATGGCGCCGTCGTAGTTGAAGTCGCGGATCGCGCTGAGCAGGAGGAAACCGCCGGCGCTGTCGGGCGGGGCGACGCGGTCGAGCAGCCACTCCTCCGCGCTCTGCGAGATCGGATAGTCCAGACTGCCGATGCAGCCGACGAGCCGGCCGTTCGGGCTAACGGGGCAGGTCGAACAGTCCGGCGCGAACGAGCGCAGCGATTCGGTCTGGACTTCGATCTCCGCGAGGTTCAGCGCTGTCGGCACCGTCTCTTCCCCGGCCCGCGCGACCATCAGTTGAATTCGCACTTCGGACGGGTTCTGGCCGCTCGCCCCGGCACGGTCACGCACGGAGTCGGCGATGCTCTGGAGCTTCCCGAGGCCGAGCAACCGGCGCACGCCTTCTTCGGGGGCATCGTCCCCCGCGAGGATGCGCTTCGGCCGGCACGGGAGATCGATGACGAAGTCGAGGGACATCGGGTTGTCCAGAGGATCGTTTCGGCAGCCAATTCCGAAGTCGAAATCGGACGCAAGTCGTTGCGGCGCATGGATTCTACCCGATATCCGGAATGGTTTCACGCGGGGGGGGTTCCGGGTGAAACCATTTTCCCCGCCGCGTATCCCCTCGATCAAATCGCACGCCGCACTCAGCGCGTCGCTTTCACGCATCCGCTCCTTCAAATCGGCGCACGCGCCCGACACACCCGGATCGGCGAAGAGCTCGCGCAGTGCGGCGGTCAGCGAAGCGCCGTCGAACTCCGCCGCCGGGACGACGCGGGCGACACCGAGCTTGCGGAGGCGCTCGGCGTTGTCGGGCTGGTCGAACGACATCGGCATCACGAGTTGCGGAACCCCGGCCGCGAGGGCTTGGGCCGTCGTGCCGATGCCGCCGTGATGCACGACCGCCGCCGCGCGCGGGAAGACGGCGCTGAAAGGGACGTAGTCCGCTTGAAGGATGGACGGCGGGAGATCGGGCGGAATCTGCTCGGTCTTCTTCGCGAGCAGCAGCCCGCGCCGACCGAGTGCTCCGCAGGCTGCGACCGCCGCATCGAAGTACTTCCGCCCGGTCCGCATCGCCGAGCCGAAGCTGAAGACGATGGGCGGATCGCCCGCGTTCAAGAACGCTTCCACCGGCGCGGGCAGCGGTTGACCGTCGGCCTGATCGTAGCGGATGAACCCCGGCGTGCGGGTTTGCGCCGGCCAGTCCGGGGCATGCCCGAACCACTCGGGAAAAAGGCCCAGCACGAGCTGCGGCGAGTGGATCCATTTGCCGAGGATGCGCCGCACCGGCGGTAGAAGGAGCGTCGCGCGGAAGTCGTTGAGCGCCGGCCGCACGAGCGGGTCGAAGAGGGCGCGCTCGCCCAGCGCGAAGAGGAAGCGCTTGAGCGGGGCGGGCCACCAGGCGCGCATCCGGAGCGTCGGGTAGATCGGCGTCTCGACGGCGCTGAAGAGGCCGATGGGGGCGAGGTGGACCGTGGCCAGCGGGATGCCGAACTTGTCGTGGGCGACCTTCGCAGCGAGGGAGAGCGGCCCGGCAAGGAGCACGGTGTCGCCCGGTTCGTAGCGCGCGCGGATGTGCTCGTAGCCGATGGGGAGGTACTTTCGCAGCAGGGCGTCGTCGAAGATGACGCGGGCCGAGCGGCGCGGGTGCCAGAGGTCGGGGTTGGCGATGGTGCGGTCGTATTCCGCCCGGGTGATGGTTTGGGCGAACTCGAATCCGTGCCGCTCCGCGAGTGCGCCGAACTGCTCGGACGCGATCAGGGTGATGCGGTGGCCGCGCGCCTGTAGCGCGACGCCGAGCCCGATGAACGGATGCACGTCGCCGTGGCTTCCCACCGGTGCCAGCAAGACGCGCATGCGAACTCCCGAGAGCCATTTTATCGGAGGACAAGAACGGAGGCCGGGGGATACAATTCTCGCATGGCGCTGCGCATCACGAACCTCCGGTTGCCGATCGACGAACTCGAAGCGAGCCTGCCGGGGCACGTCGCGAGGACGCTCGGCGTAGCGCCCGGCGACCTCGGTCGCTGGCGCATCCTCCGGAAGGCGCTCGACAGCCGCGACAAGCGCCGGCTGCAGTTCGTCTACAACTTCGAAGTCGAAGTCGCAGATGCTTCGTACCGGGTTCCGCATTCCGCCGCGGCGAGTATCGAAGAGTATACCGAACCCCCCTTCGCGATGCCGGAGCCGGGCGCGGCGCCGCTGCCGCAGCGCCCCGTCGTCATCGGCAGCGGCCCGGGCGGGCTGGTCTGCGCCTACTTCCTCGCGCTCCACGGCTACCGGCCGATCCTGCTCGAACGGGGTACGCGCGTCACCGAGCGCATCCGCGATGTGAAGACCTTCGACGGCGGCGGCGCCTTCCACCCCGAGAGCAATTATCTCTTCGGCGAAGGGGGCGCCGGGACCTTCTCCGACGGCAAGCTGACCTGCCGGAATACCGGTGCCGACGTCCTCCGCGTGCTCGAACTCTTCGCCGAGTGCAAGGGTCAACAGGAGGGCCGGCCGAACATTTTGTACTACCACCGGCCGCACCTCG
>JAYVTJ010000785.1:0-3619 GCA_043774415.1 Fimbriiglobus sp.
AGGCCTACCGGAGGATCTTAAACGGGCGATCCGACCGAATCTGCCGAGAATCGATGGGAATCGCCGCGTAAACGACGCGGGGGAGAGATTACACCCCACCCGGTCGTTAAGTTGCACAGACAATGTTAGCATATCTGGTAGACGCCGCCGCCGCCAATGCCCGACCAGCCCTTTCTCCGCACTTGCCTCCGCACCCTCGAATCCCTTCACTGAACGCATGCCGAACGACTCCCGCCCCGCGCCGACCAAGCACCGCTCGTGGGCGCCGCGCGTCTGGGAGGGGTGCGATTTCTTCGCCTGGCTCCGCCTCCTCGCCCGCAACCGTTTCCGCGTCGAACCCCGCTACTGGTACATCGCCGCCATCGTGAGCTGCGTCAGCTTCGGGCAGACGCTGATGCGCTGGTCGCAGCGCAGCCTCCACGGCGACCGCATCGCCCGCACCCCCATCGCCCAGCCGCCGATCTTCGTCCTCGGCCACTGGCGCACCGGCACCACGCTCCTCCACGAACTGCTCATTCTGGATGAGCGCCACACGTCGCCGACGACGCTGCAGTGCTTCGCGCCGTGCAACTTCCTCCTCACCGAAGGGCTGTTCAAAAAGTACGGGAGCATTCTGCTGCCCGACAAGCGGCCGATGGACAACATGGCCTTCGGGTGGGATCGCCCCCAGGAGGACGAGTTCGCGCTGGCGCTGCTCGGGCTGCCGAGCACCTACACCGACTTCGCCTTCCCGAACAACCCGCCGCTGCACCCCGGCTCGCTCGACCTCACGGGTCTGTCGAAGCGTGACTACGAAACGTGGAAGCGGGTCTTCTTCCGGTTCATCCAGAGCGTCGCGTACAAGGATCCGCGCCGGCTCGTGCTGAAGTCGCCGCCGCACACGGCCCGCATCCCGGCGCTGCTCGAGCTCTTCCCGGACGCCAAGTTCGTGCACATCGTCCGCGATCCGCACGTGCTCTTCGCGTCCACGGTGAACCTCTGGATGTCGATGGGGAAGAAGCACGGCTTCCAGACGCCGAAGCGGTCGCCGGCCCTCGACGCGAAGGTCTTCCGCGAGTTCCGACTGATCCACGAGCGCTACGAGGCGACGAAGGCGCTGATCCCGGCCGGGAACTTGGTCGAGGTGCGCTACGAGGAGATCGTGAAGGATTTGGTCGGCGGCACCGAGCACATCTACGCGGGACTGGGCCTCGACGGATTCGAGAGCGTGCGGCCGAAGCTCGAAGAGTACGCGAAGCGGACTTCGAACTACGAGACGAATAAGTACGAGCTTACGCCGGAGCAGAAGGAGTGCATCGCCGCGGAGTGGGGCGGGATCATCGCGGAGCTGGGGTACGGGTAAGTGTGAGGATGAGCTTTTGCTTCGCGGAGCGCGCACTGCTAAAATGACTCCGGTGCCAACGGGAAGGGTTGCGGATGCCGGATATTACCCATCCCGATCCGACGCGGAAGAGCGGCTTCCGCTACCTGTTCACCGGGAAGCATCACGGCGGCGGCACATCCGACGACGCCTGCTGGTCGCCGGCCATCACGCGGGGCGAAGAGTTCTCGGTGTTCGACGCGGCCGACTTCTGCGACATTTTGGACGAGGATGGTCGATACTACGGCGTACTCCGTGGAGTGAACGGAGACCTGCGGGACTTGGGAACGTGGCAACAGCAAGTCGCGGAATTTCCTCTCGCGGCGGATGGTACGGCTTGGCACGGATACCCGATCCTGTGGGCGGCGAATGATCTGGCGCCGCCGAATCGGGGATCGCACAAATCGCGGCCGAGCAAAGGTGTGTTCATTCGAATGGAAGCGGCGAACATGATCACGCTGCGTGAGCGGAAGCGGCTGTACAAGGGGGATCATGCATGAGCAGCAACGTGTTGCAAGGGGAGAGTAGCCCCACTTTCAGCTCTCGGATTCTGCGGTTCCCCGATTTTGAAGTTTCGTGGGCTGGAAAAGGTCCTTTGGATGTCGGATTGTGCTTCGGTTCCGAAGATGGCCGATTGCTGATGACGGGAGAGGATGGGAGCCACCCGGTCATTGCGAGTGAATCGCCTATCCCCTCCCGAGAAGCGATTAACGGTATCGCATTTTCAAATGATCATGCGGCCCTGAGCACCAGGGATGAAATCGTACTCGTATCACAAATCCCGATTCGAGGAAAAAGCTTTCGGTCCGTGGTGCCGATAGGTGCCCACGGCGTCATCGCTACTCCTTCAGGCCGCTTCGTCGCTCCGTTGGGACGCGGCGGGGTGATGTCAGTCGTCCCAAGCCGGGGTGAACACCAAGCCGTGACCATTAGCCATGCGCGAGACCGGCAGTTCAACTTTTACAAGGCTGTCAATGTTCCCGTTCCGGGGCGCGAGATCGTTGCCTCCGCAGCGAGATTCGGCGGAGTGACTGCGACAGATTATTCGACGCCATCTCCCTCGCGGATGCTTCATATCCTCAAGCAAATCAATTTGGATGTGGTCGATGTCTGCGCGCTCGGCGAAAACCTCGCAGCACCTGCCGCTGCTGCGGTGAGCCGAGATTGCACGATCATCATCTCCAAGGATTTATTCTCGGACGATCCTCCGGTCACTCTCAAGTTTCCGAAGAGGATCGAGGGTGCAGCCTACCGATTGATGTCCGCGCGAGGGCACCTTTACCTACTCACGAGTAAAGCACTTTATCAAATTACAGGCATTGTCACGCATTTCCATGCGGGTCAAAACCTTGCTCGCATCCCGCTTTCGATCAGAACAATGTCCGTCGAAGCGGTCGATGCAAACTTGATCGCAGACCGCTGGTTACTGGTCGTGCGACCGAACGACGTCATGCGGATCGATTTGAATTTGTTCGCGGGCAGCATTCCGGAATCGGATCCAACCGTAATCGATCAGATGGAAGATTCCGTTCCAATCGATCTCGATTGGGAATCGAACGAGTCTTATTCCGAAGAATTCCAGTCGCCGTTCGCATTCGCGTGATTTCTGCCATCCCCCAAAACGCAAACAGCACCGGCTTCCGCCGGTGCTGTTCACTTCCCCGCACCCTTTCGCCCTACTTCTGTGCCACAGGCTGCGTCGGCGGCGATTCGGTCGTCGGCTTCGGGGCCGCGGCGGCGTCGGCTTGCGCGAGCAACTCCCGGACGCCCTTGCGGAACCCGTCGTACTGCGACTGCACCAGCTCGCGCTCGGCGTGCTTCGCCTTCAACTGCGCCCGCAGATCCTCGCGCTCCTTCTCCACTTCCACCACGCGGGCCTGTTCGACCTTGATCTGCGCGGCCAGCGCGGCCGACGATTCCTGCACGGTCTTCAGTTCGCGTTCGAGCTTCGTGATCCGGGCATCGACCGATTTGTCGGCTACGGGGGCTTGCTGCGGGGCCGGGGCACAGCCCCAGAGGATGCCGACCAGCCCGGTGAGGAGCAGCGGCAGAACTAGGTGGGTGCGAAGCATGGCGTCCATCTCCGGTTGCGTTCGATTCCGAGGGGAGTCCGAATCTGCGGCGGGCGCGAGGCCCAGGTTGCGATACCCCTCTGTTATCGACGCCCCGGAACCCCCGCATTGACCAGAATCCCGGGTCTCGCCGACCGGCAAACTCGCCGCAGCCATCCTGAATCGGTTGTGGCGCGGGTGCCTCGGG
>JAYVTJ010000786.1:0-3602 GCA_043774415.1 Fimbriiglobus sp.
GGGCGCACCAGTGGGATCAGACCCGACGAGACTGTAAAAATGCGGATGACGGCCGCGAAGAAACTCCATTTGCATCGATTGGCCGATGCCAAGAAGCCTCAGAAGGAATTGATCGAGAAAGCACTGTCGTTCCGAAACAGCGGGAAGGCCATTCTGATTTTCGCCTCGACCGTCGAAACGGTGCTGGCCGTTCAGGAGGCACTCGACAAAGCAAAGTTACCGGTCAAAACACTCTCCGGCACGATGCGGGGCAAGGAGCGGGACGGCCTCGCCAAGGATTTGACATTCGCACGGTTTCTGCCGAAGCCGCCCGCGGACGCCACCGGGGATACCGTCTATCTCGTTTGCACTTCGGCGGGCGAAGTCGGCGTGAATATCTCGGCCGATCATCTCCTCTGCGACCTGTCCACATTCGAGAGCATGACGCAGCGCCTGGGTCGAGTGAACCGCTTCGGAACTTTCCCCGGATGCGAAATCCACGTCTACTACCCGACCGAATGGGACGACAAGCACCCGCTCACAATCCCCCGGAAGAAGACGCTCGATTTGCTGAAGCCACTCGAAGGCGCGAACGTCAATTCCAAGACGCTCGCCGAATTGCCGTTCGATGCTCGCCTCGCCGCCTTCACCCCGACGCCGATCATCCTCCCCGTCACGGACATCCTTTTCGACGCTTGGGCACTCACCACGATCAAAGACAAATTGCCCGGCCGACCGAAAGTCGAACCGTATCTGCACGGCATCGCCGACTACGAACTGCCGGAAACAAAAGTCGCCTGGCGCGAGGAAGTCGGGCTGCTGACTCCGAAATTGCTCGCATCAATCGAGCCGGCGGAAATCCTCGAAGCCTATCCGATCCTCCCGATCGAACTGCTGAAAGAGCCGAGCCACCGGGCCATCAAACGATTTGAAGAGCTGGCCAAGAAGAAGCCGGACGCGACCGTCTGGATCGTGGACGACGATGGCGCCGTCCGGGTCGCAACGCTGAAAGACCTCGACCGAGACCTCATCGAACGGAAAACGGTGCTGCTCGATCCGGACACCGGCGGGTTGAACAGCGGCGGGATGCTCGACTCGTCTTCGCTGACCCGCGTGCCAGGTGCAGACAGCACCGAGCGCAGTCGGACTTGGGACAACGAAGATGCGCCCGAAGGCATGGTCTGCTACGAAACATTCGACATGGACCCGGATGCCGACGACGGTTCGAGCGAGGCTCGCTACTGGCGATTTTGGGCGATTCCCAAAGAAGGCGGACCATCGACCAAACTCCCGGTGCTTTGGGATGTCCACGTCGGCGACGTCGAGAAGCGCGCCGAGGAAATCGTCGCGAATCTGCCGCTGTCCGAAGAGATGAAGAGGGCCGTCCGCCTCGCGGCGAAGTACCACGATCACGGCAAGAAGCGCAAGCTGTTCCAGACCGTGCTCGGCAATCGCGATCCGAAAGTCTTCCTCGCAAAGTCCGGCGGCAGAGGAACGCGGCTCAAAGAATCCTACCGCCACGAATTCGGCTCACTGCTGGAAGTGATGAACATCCTGAGCGACAGCGACGAGCGCGAACTCGTGCTCCACCTGATCGCCGCTCACCACGGCTACGCCCGACCGCACTTCCCGGAGCCGTTCGACCCGGAGCCGCCGGCCGGCACGAGCGCCGATGACATGGCGGCGTCAGTGCCCCGGCGGTTCGCCCGGCTGCAGCGGAAGTACGGCCGCTGGGGGCTGGCCTACCTGGAATCGCTGCTGCGGGCCGCCGACTGGGCCGCGAGCGCCTCGCCCTCGGCATTCGTAACGGAGGAACCCCGATGACGAACCCCGAACCGTCGATCCGCGTCGCCGTCGATCCGACGAACCCCGGTCAGTTCTTCGCCTGCTGCGGACTGCTCGAACTCGCCGACCGCCTCTGGCCCGGCGCCGAGGGGTGGTTCGAGAAGGGGGAGTTCCGCATCGCCTTCTCGGAAGAGAAAGGGACGCTGCGGGAGCTGATGGCCGCAGGAAAATTAACAACCATTGCTGGGATGAGTACAGATGCAGGATCTGAAGATGATGCCACAGGCGATGACGAAAACGACGACGCCAAATTCAAGCCGGTCGAATTGTTGACCCCAGTTCCCCTTCGGTTGGACTGGTGGAAAGACAAATCGATCAAGACTTGGGCCGGGTCGATGAATGTCCACAGCATTGCGGCTGCGATGGCGAACGCGATCGATCCTCTGAACCCGAACCCGTTCGATCAATGTCAGATCGTATACGACCCACCGAAAGTGATCCTGAAAAAAGGTAAGCAAGTGCCCATCAAGTCGGAGAAGCGCGAGCCGTTTTACTTCGATTCCAGACGAGGTGCGAACGCTCATGCGCGGGACATCGGGTTTTCGCCAGACAATCTGGAGATGACTACGGAAGCCGCGCCTGTCGTCGAGTTCTTCTGCTTGCTGGGCCTCCAGCGCAGTAGGCCGAAGCACGTCGGCAGACCCCGTGTCTTCCGGTATTCAACGTGGGTTTCGCCAATCAGCGTTGCACTGCTGCCGGCTGCGATCAGTGGCTTGTTGCCGCACATAATCGGGCAGTGTTATCAGTTCGAGAACGCTTTCCGAACCGGTGACCGAAAGCTCAAAGCGTATGCGTCCGCTACCCCAGTCCATACCGAAGGAGATTGACCGATGATCGAGCTGAACATGTACGACAAGTTCCTCACGAGCGATGCGGTGGCTGCGCTGGTGATCCGCGAGTGGCTGACGCCAATCGAGGGGGCTGACGGCGTGATCTTTCCCGCGACGTTTGCGGAAGACAAGAAAGCATCGATGCCCGGTGGCTACAACATCGACCCGCCCGAAGGGGATAAAAACGTCTGCCTCATCGATTCCGTCGGGTCGCAGGCCAACCGCATCGAACCCATCTTCGGCAAGCCCGAGTACGCTGGCCTAGTGCCAAAGGTCGAGGTGAAGGCAGGCGACACAACGGTCAACCTGCTCGAAGCCGGTCACCGCGCCGGTGATGCGCTGCTTCGCTGCACCGAATTGCAGGCGAAGCTGCGCGAAGCTTTCAAAGCCGTACAGCGTGGTGATGATGATCCGATGGCCAGGATCGCACCGACCTCGATCGTCTTCGGTGCGTGGGATTCCCGAGACACGCAGGCCAAGCTGCCCCGGCTCGTCGCATCCACAATCCGCGCATTCGACGTACAGCGGCTCCGACGCTCAGCTCAGTACAACCCGCCAATCGACTACGCTTCCCACGAGGTCTTCAGCGAAGAAGACAAAGCCAAGGCAGAGGGCGATCCCAAGAACCCCTTGGCTAAGCGCGGATTCGTTCATGTGCCCGCAGTCGGAACGCACGGCGGTGTAATCGCCAGTGGTGGGATTCGACGTGACGCAACTCTCAGCCTCGCTGCACTGCGGCTACGTTCCGCCGGTCGGAATGCGGACGCAACGCTGAAGCTCCGAAGGTACGTCTTGGGCCTCTCACTCGTCGCATTCACTGCGAATGCCTCCACCTACCTCCGGCAAGGGACTAAGGGGCTGTTACGAAATAACTCCTACAACTTCGTCTTGGGTCTGATGCGGTAGTTCCATTCGCCGTGGAAGGCGTCTGGCAGGCAGCGCACCTCG
>JAYVTJ010000787.1:0-7178 GCA_043774415.1 Fimbriiglobus sp.
GCTGATGAAAGCGGAATAACCTCCCCCTCTCCGAAGCGGAGAGGGGGAGCCGGACCAGCGGAACTCGCTTCGGCTGAGCGAATCGGAGTCACCCCCTCTCCGCTTCGGAGAGGGGGCCCGGGGGGGGTGAAGTCTCCCCGCATGGGAAGGAAGGACGCTCACGTCCGAATGTCAGACCTGACCCCCACTCCACCATTTCCCGTTCTAGGCTTCGGGAAGCCCACGGCCCGCCCAGCCGCCCGAGAACCGCCGATGTCCGCACCGTCCCCGTCCACGCCCGTAACGATCTGGACGACCCCCGGCCCGAACTCCCGGTTTGGCGCCGTCTCCCCCGTCGAAATGCTCCGCCGCGCCCACGCCCGCCTCGCCGAGCGCTTCGACCCCTCGCGCACCCGCCACAAGCCGCTCTCGATCCTGCGTCAAGAGGGTCGCCGGCTGCTCGATCAGTATTTCGAATCCGAATGGAACTCTCTGCCGAAGCCCGAACGCGACAAGCTCATCGAAGAAATCCTCAGCGAGGCGCCGGGATTCGGCCCGCTCGAAGAACTCTTCCGCGACGACTCCACGAAGGAGATCATGGTGATCGCCGCGACGCAGGTGATCGCGAAGAAGGCCGAGGGCTGGCTGCCGACGAGCGTGCGCTTCCGCGATTCCGGCCAGCTCCGCAGCTACCTCACGCGCCTCTCGGAAACGGGCGAACAGCTCGTGGCCGCGCCCGCGGCCGGGGGCGGCTTCGACGTGAAGCTCGCCAACGGCTTCCGCGTCCTGGCGATCCTGCCGCCGGAGATCCTCGATCAATCGCCGCTCGTGCTCTTCGTTCGCGGCGAGCCGCTGCCGATGCCCTCCGGAGCGTCGTCCGTGATGATGTCGAAGCTCCACCGCGAGATGCCGAGCGGCGTGACGCCCGCCCCGGCCGCCCGGCCGCTCTCCGGGAATCCGAGCGGATCGATGCCCTCGCCGATTCCTCCGTCCCTGGCGCGATCCGGCCCGGTTGCGATGCCACCGGCGCCGCCGACGCTCGTGCTGGATCCGAACGGGCGCTTCCGCCAGCGCGTCACGGAGCGGATTATTTCGAAGTGCGCCTCCGCCGGGGTCTACGACCTCTCGGCGATCCCGAGCGCGGAGCTGCAGCGCGTGATTCACGCCCACGTCCTCGAATCGTCGATGCTCGACAAGTTCCCCCTCGACGACTCCGCGAAGGAGCGCATGGTGCTCGAAATTCTCGCGAAAATGAACCGCTGAACCGGTCCCCTCACCTCGATCGCCCTCGACCCCGCCGCCATCGCCGCGGGGAAAGGGGTTGTTTCCCCTCCGCCCGAAAGCTATGCCAAACCGTGCGGAATCCGGGCCGATGTGAGGATCACCCATGGCGGCGAAGCGCTCTTACCGATGGCTCCTCGTACTGCTCGCGGCCGTCGGGCTTCTGGCCGATCAGGGGACGAAGTACGGGATGTTCCGCTGGCTCTACAACGACCGGCAGGAGCAGACCGGCGGCCGGTTCGAATCGTGGGGCGAGACGAAATCGTGGTATCCGCCCGAGGGGGACAAGCTGCGCTTCCTCGCCGGCGGGCGCTACGACGTCATCCCCGGCTGGTTCGGGTTCATCGCCGAATCGACCCAGAAGACGGATCGTCTGCCGTGGGACAACCGCGCGAGCAAACTACAAACGTGGAGCGCCCCGGAGATGCCGCACGTGAACGAGGGCGCTCTCTTCGGCATGGGCGGGGAGAACGGCAACGGGAACACCATCTTCGCGATCATCAGCGTGCTCGCGGCCGTCGGGATCATCGCGTGGGCTGCGCTGCGCGGAAAGCGGGCCGACGGGTGGATGTGCGCCGCGCTCGGGTTGATTCTCGGGGGCACGGTGGGCAACTGCTACGATCGCATCGTCTTCGAGGGGGTGCGGGACTTCCTGTACTTCTACAAGATCAACTGGCCCGTGTTCAACGTCGCCGATTGCTGCCTCGTCTGCGGGGCGATCATCCTGCTGGGGCACGCGTTTTTGGTGGGCACGCCGAAGGTGGAAGAGCTTACCGCGCCAGCGAAGCCGACCGTCTAGACGAAGGATATCCCGATGCTGATCGCGGCTGTTTCGGAACTCAAAATCGTCGTCGTCGGTATTCTCTGCTTCGCCGGGCTTGCTGCGCTCGTCATCTATTTGCCCGTCGCACTCGTCCGAGAAGTGACACGCACCGACGATGAAGTCCTACCTTCGTGGATGGGATCGGTTCGGGCGCGTCGAACTCGTGTCCGCGTCGTCGTCATGCTCTTGGGGAGTTTGTTGGCACTGGCAATTTTCACGACGGCATGGGTCAGCTTTCGGCAGGAATGAAGAGTGATTCGCACGCCGCTCACTTCGCCACGAACTTGCCGACCGTTTCCAGGAACTCCGCGTTCGAATCCGTCTTGCCGAGCTGCTTGATGAGCGGCTCCATGCTGTCGCCCTTCATCGAGGTCAGCGACCGCCGCAGCAGGTTCACGCGCTCGAGCATCTCGGCGGGGAGGATGCGCTCCTCCTTGCGGGTGCCCGATGCACCCAAGTCGATGGCGGGGTAAACGCGCCGCTCCGCGAGCTTGCGGTCGAGCACCAGCTCCATGTTCCCGGTACCCTTGAACTCCTGGAAGATCACGTCGTCCATCCGGCTGCCGGTTTCGATGAGCGCCGTGCCGAGGATCGTGAGCGTGCCGCCTTCTTCGAAGGCGCGGGCCGAACCGAAGAGCCGCTTCGGCACTTCGAGCGCCCGCGTGTCCACGCCCCCCGACATCGTCCGGCCGCTGCTCGTGTGCTTGTTGTAGGCCCGCGCCAGCCGGGTCAGGCTGTCGAGCAGGACGAGCACGTCCTTGCCCTGTTCGACTTGGCGCTTGGCGCGATCCATCACGAGTTCCGCCGTGCGGACGTGCACGACGGTCTCCTGATCGTTGCTCGACGCGATGACTTCGCCCTTGCAGGTGCGGCGCATCTCCGTGACCTCTTCGGGGCGCTCGTCCACGAGCAGCATCGTCAGCACCATGTCCGGAAAGTTCTGCGTGATCGCCGCCGAGATGTGCGCGAGCAGCACCGTCTTGCCCGTGCGCGGCGGCGCCACGATCAGCCCGCGCTGCCCCATGCCGATGGGGGTGAAGAGGTCGATGACGCGCGTCGTGAGCGGGAGGGCGCCGGTCTCGAGCTTCAGCCAGCGGGTCGGATCGGTGGCCGTGAGTTCGTCCCAGTTGCGCTGGCGGAAGTCGAAGGGCACGACCCCTTCGATGCTGTCGAGATTCACGAGCCGCGGCCCGCTCTGGCCGCGCTGGGGCGGACCGAGCGGACCCGACACGAGGGTGCCGTTGCGCAGGCTGAAGTGCCGGATGAGATCGAGCGGGACGTACGGATCGAGGGGCTTGACGGCGTAGCTCTTCTTCGGGTCGCGGAGGTAGCCGTGGCCCTTGGGATGCAATTCGAGTACGCCGGTGCCGGTCGTCGGGGCGACTGCCATAGAAGAAGCACTGTGGAGGAAGGGAGATCGAATCGAGTCGGGCACCGCCGGACCTTCCGCACACTGTAACCGAAGTTCGGCGCCGGGCCAATGGGCACGGGGAAAATCCGGCATCCCGTAGGTCACGCTCCGCGTGACACCGGAATGAATCGACGCAATGGATTTCGAGAGGTGGCGTCACGCGGAGCGTGACCTACAAATCCTCACTTCGTCAGCGGTGCGGCGGGCTTCAGCTTCAAACTCCACTTCGTGCACTCGACCGTGCCGGTCTGGCGCACCTCGAGTTGGCTCAGCAGTTCGATCACCTGTCCGAGTTCGCGGAACTCCTTCAGCACATCGGCGGCACTCTTGCCCGAAAGGCTGCCGAGGGCTTTGGCCACGTCTTCCCCGTGCGCGGTCAAGTAGCGCGCGAGCGTCGCCCAGTCGATGCGCAGGAACAGCCCGGCATCTTCCTTCGGGGCATCCTTCTTCGCATCGAAGCGCCGGATCGCTTCGGGTGACGACGCCAGCAGGAAGAAGTCGCCGCGCTGGGCGTAGGCGGGGCGCACGCCGGCGGGGAGGAGCTTGGCGTTCTCCAGATGGGCGATCGGCCCCGCCTCGTCCTTGATCTGCTTCAGCGCGAACTGGTCGTCGTGGGTGCGGTTGTACTCCACTCGGAACGTCTGGAAGGCGAAATCCAGACCCATCCGGAGGGCATCGCCGAAGGCGTTGTCCTTGCTGTCGGCGCTCCGCACGCGCAGGGCAATCGTGAGTTCGGGCAGTGTCGCCTTGCCCTTCTCGGCGGGCGCCGTGAGCCAGAGTCCCCAGTCGGGACCGATGCCCTTGAGCAGATCGGGGAGCGCGTCCTTCCCCACCGCCGGGGCGATCTTGTTGTCGAGCAAGTTGCTCAGCCCTTTGAGTCCGCCTTCGCTCAGGAATGCTTTACCCAAGCCCAGCACCTGCGGGAGATCGAGCCGGCCGGCGACGGCGAAGAGCGCATCCTTCGGGATGACCGACCAGAGCGCGGACGCCTTCGGCGTGCCGAGGAAGGGCTTCAACTCGGGGGGAAGCAGCTTCGGATCGAACGCGGCGTGGACGGCGAGTTCGGCATCGGCGCCGAGGTCGAGCGCGAGGGCCGCGGCTTGGGTGGCACTCCAGATGCGGGCGAACTGCTTGAGGATCGCCTTCGCGTTGTCGTCCGGCGCGGCCGCGAGCTTCGCCTTCAATTCGGCGTCGAGCGGACGCGGGTTGAAGATCGCGGCGAGTGCGGCTTTCTCCAGTTTGAGGCGGTCGTAGGCGTCGAGGAACGGCGCGACCTTCGGCGGCTCGGCTTCGAGCGCGAGCACTTGTTTGACGAGCGACTCGTCGCGGGAAAAGCCGAAGACCCCTTCGCGGAGGAAGTAGAACTCGGTTTCGCCGGCGTCCTTCTCGCGGCGGAAGTACGCGAGTTTGCCGAGCTTCACTTCGGTGAGGGCCTTCAATTCGCCCGACTTGGTCTGCACCTCGTTGAGACTCTCGACGAGCTTGGCGAGCGCCTTCGGATCGCGGGCTTTGAGCATCAGAATCCCGGCGTCCTCGTCCGGCTTCGCCGCTGTGCCGGGGCGGTAGGCGTAGAGCACGGCATCGCCGAGGATGCCGTCGCGGAGTTCTTCGAAGGTGATCCCGAGCGGGCCGGCCAGCACCTTCTCGAAGTCGAAGATCTTCTGGAGCGCTTCGGCGTTCATCAGAATCTTGCCGAGATCGGACTTCTTCAACCGAGCCGCGAACGGCGACTCCGCGAGCCGCTGCGAGTGACCTTTGAAGTCTTGGACCACGAGACAGAGCGTGCAATCCGCCGGCACGCTGCGCAGCAGATCCTGCGTCGGGTTCGCCCGCGCGCTCGAAGCGAAACCGAGGATCAATATGGCGACCGTGCAGAAGCGCAGCATCGGGAATCCCATCAGGAGCGCGGTTTGGACGGAGCGATGCCGAAGTCGCGGAGCAGGCGGTTGACGGCCCGGCGCGGTTGGCCCGCCACGGGATCGAGGCCGGCGCGGGTCCCCTCGGCTGCGTCGGCGAAGTTGGGCGAATCGACCGGGGCCTTCGCTTCGACGGGTTCCGGAAACGGAATCCGCTCGGCCGTGGCGATCATGGTCTTAGACGGGGCGAGCGCTTTGTCGGTCGTCGTGCGCGTCATCGCGGCAATCGCTTCCCCCGCTTCCGCGAAGGGCTTCTGGATCGGCTCGACCTTGTCGATCTCCGGCACGGGCGTCGGCGGAACCAGCACGACTTCGGGGGCGGGCTTCCGGAACGCATCGAACCCGACGGCGACCGCGAGGGCCACCGAAGCGGCGAGCGCCAAGCCACCGGCGCGGACGAGCCAGACTCGGCGCCGGCGGACACGATGGACCGCGAGTATGGCGGCGGTCACGCGGTCGGCGAAGCCGACGGGCGCCGACGGCCAAGGCGTGCGGGGAACTGGGAAAAGGTCGGGCGGATCGTTCATGGTTTCGTTTCGGTCGGCGGCATCAGGCCCAGTTTATTCAGGCGTTCGAGGATGATCGCCCGCGCCCGGTGCAGCCAGGTCTTCACGGTGCCGACGGGCCGGCCCACCACCTCGGCGATCTCCTCGTAGGATCGCCCCGTCTCGTGGAACAGCACGAAGACTTCGCGGTAGTCGTCCCGCAGGTCTTCGACGGCCGCGGCGACCTCGGCCGCGAGTTCGCCATCGTTGGCCGGGGCATCCTTCCCCGGCATCTCGGCGAGATAATCGACCAGTTCCGGTCGCTTCGGCCGCTTCGACAGCCACGTCCGGCAGCGATTCACGGCGATTGTCAATACCCACGGGCGCAGCGGCCGGGTCGGATCCCAACTCCCGAGGCTCCGGAAGACCCGCAGGAACACTTCCTGGGCGACATCTTCCGAATCCTGGTGGTGCCGGAGCAACCGGGCGCAGAGGCCGTAAATCTCGTGCTGGAAGCGCTCCACCAGCTCGCGGGTGGCGGCGGCATCGCCCGAGAGGCAGCGTCGGGCGAGGTCGCGGTCGTCGGACACGGCATCCCCCGTACGCCCATTCCTACCCCGGTGCGTCCGCGCCGGTTTCGCAGGGCCATTCGCTTCGCGGAGGGAATTCTTGAACCCGAAAAGCTCTCAAGCCCCTTCGAACAGACTCGCGGCGACCCGCAGCGACTTCCGCCATTCGGTCGGCACCTTCAGCGTGTCCCCCTTCTTGAGATCCGCCGCCGTGATCTGCGGGCCGGCGCAGATGCGCTTCAGCAAGTCCGCCTGCGCCGGTTCGAGGGCGACCAATCCGCCGAGCACATGCAGGACGTCGAGCAACTCGGTGGTGTATTCGTGGAGCCAACCGTCCGGCTGGATGTCGCCGAGTTTCGACGGTGCTCTACGGTCGTTGTGAATAGGTCGTTCGCGGTTCTTCTTCCGGTAGCTGAACCACTGCGTCAGCACCCGCTTCCCGGACACTTCGTAGTTCCAGACCGCCGGGGGCACGTTCTCGATATAGCCCTTGCCGACGATGAGCCATTGCTTCCCAGCGTTGTAGTGCATCTCATCCGGCGTCGATTCCGCATCGAGCGGAATTGCCCCGTACGTTGTGAGGCGAGGGGCTAAGTCTTCCGGCAAATGTGGCGTACTAAGGGGCTGTTACGAAATAACTCCTACAACTTCGTCTTGGGTCTGATGCGGTAGTTCCATTCGCCGTGGAAGGCGTCTGGCAGGCAGCGCACCTCG
>JAYVTJ010000788.1:0-2812 GCA_043774415.1 Fimbriiglobus sp.
CTTGGCCCCGTTCCGGACGGTTCCTATACTGCCTGCGTCGCTTCGCACGGCCCGGCCCCGCTGAGATGTCATGAGTGCAGTCCCCCCCGGCAAGCGGAAACTCGATCCGCTCGCCGCCTTTCTCAGCTACCTGCTGCCGGGCCTCGGGCAAATCGTGCAGGGTCGCGTTGGCAAGGGCATCCTCTACTTCGTCTGCCTCTACGGCCTCTTTTTCTACGGCCTCTCGATGGGGAGCTGGAGGAACGTCTGGCTCGGCGACTTCAGCGGCCAGGCCGACGTGCAAGTCGCCGGGCAGAAGTTGCCGAAGGGCGCCCTCAAGGATCTGTCGTACCGCCGCGAGTTCGCCGGGCAGTTCTGGATCGGCATCGCCGCGTGGCCCGCGCTGCTGCAGTACCAGACGACGGAGCCGATTCCGAAATCGGACGACCCCGGCAAAGAGAGCTGGCAGCCCAAGCCGAGCGCGATCTTCGGCTCGTACATGCAGGCGCCGCCCGAAGGGGATCTTAACCGCCTCCAGCGCGACGGCGACAAGCGCTGGGATCTCGGCTGGGTCTTCACCGTGATCGCCGGCGTGCTGAACATCCTCGTGATCTACGACGCGCTCGCCGGGCCGGTGGTGAAGGACGAAGACGAGCCGAAACCGGCGGGGGGTGCCGCGTGATGCTCTTCGCCTCCGCCAGCATCTACTGGGATCTGCCGTTCCTGCTCATCGCCGTGAGCCTCGTCTACAGCGCGACCCGCCACGACCGCTGGGATCGCATCGTGAAGGAGGCGGCCGGGTGGATCGCCCGCATGGTCGGCTTCCTCGGCGGCCTCGGCGTGCTGCTGTACGTCCTTTCGACCTA
This sequence comes from Fimbriiglobus sp., assembly GCA_043774415.1. GTDB lineage: Bacteria > Planctomycetota > Planctomycetia > Gemmatales > Gemmataceae > JALHQU01. Next base: position 846 of record JAYVTJ010000788.1, read on the forward strand.
TCCGCACCTCTGGCCGTATGCCCTCGCCATCGGCATCGTCTGCACCATCGTTTACTACGCCTTCACAATGAAAGTGCTGACTCGCTTCCGCAAGCGGGCGCCGGTCGCAGCGACATCTCCGAGCGCGAAGTAGGAAGTTGACAGTGCGTGTGCCTCGGTGCAAGCTGGATGGTTCGTGCAGCCTTCGAGGATCGCCGCCATGTCCGTATTAATTACGCAGACGCATGGGCAAATCGAGATTCCCGGCTGGGTGAACGACCTCGCGTCGTTCCGCAAGTGGGTCCACTCGGGGGTGCTACCGGAGAAACTGTCTGTCAATTTCATCAACGGCGAAGTCTGGGTGGATTTCACGATGGAAGAGATGTTCAGCCACAACGCCGTGAAGCAGGCTTTGAATGTCGCTCTCGGACAGCTCATCCGAACTCAAAAACTCGGTCGATACTGTCCCGACGGAATGCTCGTCACAAGCGCGATCACCGGGTTGGGCACCGAACCGGATGCCATGTTCCTCTCCGCGGCGACACTGGAAAGCGGAGCCGTCGAGTTCGTGGCGGGTCGGAGCGGCGATGCCGAAGCCACGGAGATCGTCGGAGTGCCCGATCTCGTCATCGAGATCGTCAGCCCGAGTTCGGTGGACAAAGATAAGGAATGGCTCATGTCGGGGTACTTCGACGCGGGCATTCTGGAGTACTGGGTGATCGATGCGCGGGACGATGATCCGGAGCTCGACATCTGGATCCGCGGGGCCGACCGGTATGTCGCGGGTCGAAAAGTGAAAGGGTGGGTGAAGTCGCCGGTGCTCGGCCGGTCCTTCCGTCTGGTGCGAGCCGATGCGTTCGGCCTCATCGATTACGCGCTCGAAAGCCGCTGACACCGGCGTGTCAGCGGTCGCTCCGCCGGCTCACTACTTTTTCGACCGCTCCATCACCATCACCGTCACACCCTCGCCGCCCTTCGCCTCGGCCGGGCGCCCGGCTGGCCGGCGAAGATCGTCAGCTTGTCGTCTTTCCAAGTGAAACGGCCGAAAATCGGTTTGCCGCGCACCGCAGCCGGGCCGGTGATCGGTGTGAGCGCGATGAATCCTTTCGCGGCGTCCAAAGTGATGATGGCTTTCTCGGTTTTGTCGCCGTGAGTCATCCACATGACATCGCGGTAGATGTCCACAGTGCCGGAATCTTCCGGCCCATCCGCTGTCACAGTCCACTCGCCGGCAAGGTCTTTCAGGTCGCGGATCGCAGTGGGGATACGTTCCAGTTCGATCAATCCGCCATCGACACCCTTCTCCAATTTGAACTCGGTCGGGACGACCTTGCCTTCCTCGCCGAAGCAGATCCGGAATTTGTCGCCCTACACCTCGTAGATGCCTTCGATTTGCCGGTCGGGCACTTCCGGCCCGGTCAGCACGGTCATCGTGAGCCGCTTCGGCGCCAAGCTCACGGTGAGACCGAGAAGCGACTTGCTCCGTTGCTTCTCGCCGGGACCATCGATGGCGATGACAGTCGAACCGACGATCTCCCACCGCATCGGTTCGATCACCTTGGCCGTCGCGACTCCGAGATTGTTCTCGAGCTTCGTCACCCGCCACTTCCCTTGCAGCTTCTTCAGTTCAGCATCTTCGGCTTTCTCCGGCGCCTTCGCGGCGGGTTTCATCGGCACCGCCGGTTTCGGTTCCTCAGGAGCCGGGCCGGCCGTGAGCACCAACATCCCGAGGCCGCCGGTCAGCAGCAGGGTCGCCAGCACGCCGCCGCCGATCCACTTCGCTTTTGCATTCGCCATGACGATCAAAACCTCGCATGTGAGTTCGGACACAATTTTCGGCACCGCCGACGGGGTCGTCGCCATCGTCACGGCCGCCCGCACGCTCGCCGCGCTCACACCGGTGCCGGCCAGAACCGCCGGCAGCGCCAAGCTGCGATGGGTCAGGTGGATCCGCAGGCGATCCTTGGCGCGGGCCAGCCGGCTGGCCA
>JAYVTJ010000789.1:0-4210 GCA_043774415.1 Fimbriiglobus sp.
TTGATGACGAAGTCGCGGTAGTGGTAGGCGTTCGGCCGGAAGTAGTCGTGTTCGAAGCCGTGGCTCTCGGCGTAGCGGGCGGGATCGAGCCAGTGGCGACCCCAGCGCTCGCCGTAAGCCGGCGATGCGAGCAATCGATCGACGACCTTCTCGAAGGCGTTCGCGGAAGTATCCGCAACGAACTTCTCCACATCCTCCGCAGAAGGAGGCAGCCCCGTCAGATCGAAGGTCGCACGGCGCAGGAGCGTCCGCTTGTCGGCGTCGGCCGCCGGTTTGATTCCGACCGCTTCGAGCTTCGCGAGAATGAAATTGTCGATCGGGTTGCGAGCCCAATCGGTCGCTTTCATCACGGGCGGCTCGATCTTCTGGAGCGGTCGATAGGCCCAGTACTGTTTGTCTTTGTCGGTCACCACCATCGGCTTCTTGACGGCCGGTTCGACTCCCTCGATGAGCGGCTTGTCGTAGGCCGCGCCGAGATCGATCCACTTCGCCAACGCCGCGATCTCTTCCTTCGTGAGCTGGCCCTTCGGCGGCATGTGGAGTTCATCGGTCCGCGTCACGGACTCGATCAACCGGCTCTCCTTCGGCTTGCCCGGAATTGCGGTGGGGCCCCGGTCGCCCCCTTTCAGGAGCAGTTCGCGCGATGCGAGGTTCAGCCCGGATTTCGTCTTCGTTCCACCGTGGCACTCCAGACAATTCTTGACGAGCAGTTCACGCACGCTCTCCTTGAACAGCTTTTGACTGTCGGCCATCTTCGCCGCGTGGTCGGCGGGCACCGGCTCCGCTCCGTGCGCGGTGAGAGACAGCGTGATGAGCAATGCGGAGGTGGCGAAGGTGCGATTCATAGTTTGTCGGAAACTGTTTGGCGTGGAGTTGGATCGCGTGTCTTCGGATGCGAGCGGGTGCGAACGGCGCCCGCCGTTTCACTTCCGCCTGGCTTTCGCAGCGTTGAGGACGATCACTTTATTCGCGTCGTCGTCCACGCGGTAGTACAGCCCGAGAACATCTGCGTACCAGACCCGGTAAGGGGTTTCGCGCGATTCGCCCATGTCGTGCGGCATCCGTCTGAGGTTGAAATCCATGTGGGCGGCGGCCGCCCGAACCGATTCGGGGTTCTCGGCCTCCCGCTCGATCTGCGCGAGTTTCAGGATGGCGTAAGTGTGCCATTCGACGGCGAACATCAGACCCACCCCAAACGGGTTTTGACTTCCTCGAAGGGAATGCCGCCTTCGGAGGACATCCGATCCAAATCCTCGCGAGTCAGCGTCGGATCCCATGGCACCGGCGGGTCGAGCGGTGCCGTCGGCATGTCGGCGCGGAACCTCCCGAGCGTCCGATCCGAGTCGTTGCGCACCTCGAACGATTCCCCCGCTTCGATGAGCCGGGTCAGCGTCGCCACATCGGAGATCGGGCCGATGCGCTCGCCTCGGACGTAGATCGTCACCATGGGTCTACCCTCCATTTCCTTCCCGCAGTATACCGGACGCGGACGCGAGGTGTACTGCGCCGGGGCAACTCCTAGCATAAGCTCTCCGCAGCACTCCGGAGCCTTCCGCCATGACTCTCCCCTACCGCCAGCTCTACATCGACGGCAAGTGGTGCGATGCCGCATCCGGCAAGCGCCACGCCGTCGTCAACCCCGCAACCGAAGAAGCCTTCGCCGAAGTCGCCTTCGGCAACCGCGACGATTGCCGGCGCGCCATCGAAGCCGCGTCGAAGGCGATGCCCGCTTGGAGGAAGCTCACGGCGTGGGATCGCGCGAAGATCCTGAAGCGGGTCGCCGAACTGATCCGCGAACGCGCGGACAAGTTCGCCCGCGACATGACGATGGAACAGGGCAAACCCGTTGCCGAAGCGAAGATGGAAGTGATGCAGTCGGCCGATACGTTCGAGTGGTTCGCCGAGGAGGCCAAGCGGGCCTACGGCCAGGTGATCCCGAACAGCGTGCCGGGCAAGCGGCACCTCACGATCAAGCATCCCGTCGGCGTCGTCGGCACCATCGGGCCGTCGAGCGAGATCGGCGACGAGATCATGACGAATGACCTCGTCAAGAAGGTCAGCTTCACCGGTTCGACGGAAGTGGGCAAGCACCTGATGCGGCAGGCGGCGGGTACCATGAAGCGCCTGAGCCTCGAACTCGGCGGGCACGCCCCGTTCATCGTCTTCCCGGATGCCGATCCGGAAGTCGTGGCCAAGGCCGCGGTGATGGGTAAGTTCCGCAACAACGGGCAGGTCTGCATTTCGCCGAGCCGGTTCTTCGTCCATACCGACATCCGCAAGAAGTTCACCGAAGTGGCCGTGGAAGAAGCGAAGAAGCTCAAGCTCGGCAACGGCCTCGACGACGGCACGCAGATCGGTCCGATGTTCGAGAAGAAGGCGATGGAGAACACGCAGGGGCTGATCGCGGATGCCACGGGCAAAGGGGCGAAGCTGCTCACGGGCGGCAAGCGCTCGGCGCAGTTCGCGAAGGGTTACTTCTTCGAGCCGGCGATCCTCGACGGGCTGAGCGCCGATGCCCGCGTCCTCTCGGAGGAGCCGTTCGCGCCGGTTATGCCGATCCTCGATTTCGGCAAGATCGACGACGTGATCGCGGCCGCGAACAGCACGAAGTACGGCCTCGCGGCCTACGTGTTCACGAACGACATCACGGTGGCGTTCAAGATGGCCGAGGGAATCGAAGCCGGGACGATCGGCATCAACGATCCGGTGCCGGTCGGGGTGCAGTGCCCGTTCGGCGGCATGAAGGAATCGGGCCTCGGCCGCGAATTGTCGCACGAGGGGCTGGAAGCGTACTTGGAGACGAAGCACGTCAGTTTCAAACTGCGGGATTGAGAACGCGAAAAGGCACCGCCGAGATGGGGCGGTGCCTCCCGTGAGATCCGTCGAGTTCAACCCGCCGGTTTGGACAGGTCGAGCACCACTTCGTTCTTCCCCGGTTCGACCGTCACCGTCAGTTTCGAGGTCGCGAAGGTCGAGTGGCCCGCGAAGCGATCGGCGGGCTTCTCGGACTTCTTTTTCTTCTCTTTCCCCAATGCCGGCGGCCCTTCGGCGCTACCGACCGAAGAGATCACCACTTTGTACTTCCCCGGCGGCAGCGTTCCGCCCGAAGCGACGAACTCGAAACTGGCGTCGGTGTTGAGCACGGCGGTCGAGCAATTGCTCGGGTCGAACGAACCGTCCGGCTTCATCGGGTGGAAGCTGAGCGAGACCTGCTGGCCTTCGCTTCCGACGGGCTTGCCGCCGTCCACCACGGTGCCCTTCAGTTTCCCGGCATTCTCCCCGCAACCCGCGATCGCAAACGCGGAGCAGACCAAGATCGAGTGCAGGAGCGCTTTCACGGGGTCTCCTCAGAAGTCGTTTCCGAGGACTGCGCCGTCGTTGCGGCTGTGCAGTTGGAACCACGTTTTTTGGCTGACCGAGTTCGAGATGTACCGGACGCTGCCGTCGGCCATGCCCGTCATCACGCCGCCGGTGTGCCGGCTCTTGGCCGTCACCTGCCAACTGTTGCACCCGCAGCAGCCCATGCCGATATCGGGGCGGTCCACGCAGCCCTGGATGTCGTCCCATCCGCTGAGGGACACATTGGGCGTCGGCGTGTCGATGCGGCCGTTGCCGGCCGAGATGCTGGCCCCGGCCATCCCCATCGCCCACGACCCGCGGATGTCGTCCGAATTCGAGCCGATGCGGAGTTCGTCCATCAGGATCGTGTTGGACGTGCCGTCTTCAATCGTGTTGAGTCGGGTGCCGCCGTTCACGACGAAAACGCCGCCGCCGCCCCAGCCGGTCGTCCAACTCGGATAGTACTCGGCGTTGAAATTGGAGGGATTGTTGTCGCTCCATTTCCCGCCGCTGTTGTTGGCGACGCCGACAGTGCCGGGACCGCTGCCCCACCACATGCCGGGGCCGGCGTTCGCGCCGTAGTTGCCGCGGGCCCAATTCCCACCGGCCCTGCTGTTCGGTGTCTCGGCGCCGGTATCGGACGGGCAGAGGTACGTCTTGATCCTGGTCCCCCGGATATTGCGCCAAGTGAGATCGCCGTTGACGGGATAGTTCTTGATGCCGTCCGAAACTTGGTTGTAGAGGTTGCCCTGTTCGATGTGCGGGAGGATGAGCACGGCCCAGTTCGGCCCGAAGGGCTGATTGTAATCGGCGATGTCGCCCACCGAGGAATGCGCGAGCACCGCCGGAGGCATCGTGCCGTTGCTGTCGT
>JAYVTJ010000790.1:0-7472 GCA_043774415.1 Fimbriiglobus sp.
CTACGGCTTCCGCGACGAGGACTACCTGAGACTCAAAATCCTGACCTGCCAACTGCCGAAGCTGTAGAAAAACACCCACAGGATTCCGGGAAGAGCCCACATTCTTCCGCCGTTCCGCGGGTGTTTGAATCGTCTGAATCGGAGTTGCGCGAATCCGCCGCACCGCCCACGTTTTGACGGGCAACTTCAGAGCCAGCCCGATCCCTCGGCTCAGCGATTCACACTGATTCGAACCCCGTTCCCAACGCCGCCGCCAGTGCAGCGGAACCGGGAGGATCACCTGCGGATTCGATTGCAGAAGCCGGTCGCGCGAACTTTCACCCCAGAGGATGCCCAGTGTTTCGGCGAGCGCTTCCTGATTTGGGTTCTTCATCTTCAGAATCGCATCGCGCAGCGCACCATCGTAGACGCCGAGCCGCTGGGCGCTCGCGAAGTGATAGACCTCCTTCCTGCAGCGCGGGCAATCGCCTGTGAGCGGGACGTGCGGCCCGATGGAGCTCGCGCAGCGCGAGCAGGTCGCGAAGCTGTCGCTCGAGAGTTCGATCCGGCATTTCGGGCAGAGGCAGACCGGCGACGGCTCCGGAGGCATTGGCGCATCGCAGAGGAGGCAATCCCTCGGCCAGATGAGTTCGCCGAGAGCGTGGAGGGCGGAGCGTGCGAAGCGCATGGCTCAGGCCACTTGGCGAGACGGGACCTCGCGCAACGGGAGCGAAAGGGCGAATCGCGTCGGACGGGCCATATCCCAGCGGACGTCGCCGCCGTTGTTGCGGGCGAGCGCCCAGGCGATCGGCAATCCCAAGCCGCGGCCCCGGCCGGCGGAGCGACCCGAGAAGAAAGGGTCGAAAAGATGTTCCTGCGCGTCCCCAGACACGCCGGGACCGCTGTCTTCGATGCCGATGATGACGGCGGGTCCTTCGGTCGCGGAGGTCATCTTGATCCAACCGCCCCGTTCGGCCGCTTCGAGGGCGTTGCGGACCAAGTGCGCAACGGCCGTGCGGATCTGATCGCCATCGGCTTGGACGAACGTCGCGGCTTCCGAAGTCGCTTCGATCCGGATTCCGAGAGTGTCCGCTTCACTTTGGAAATCGCGCTGGACGCGGGCGAGCAGGGCTTCGACCGAATGCACGCCCGGCTTGGCCGCGCTCGGCGACGAGAACTGCCGGGTGCCCGTGAGCAGATCGTGGATGCGCTGCGTCTGCCGGAGGATCGTCCCCAAGTGCGCCGCTTTGTCCGGGTCCGCTTCGCGCGCCTTCAGCCACTGGGCATTGCCCGAGATGACCGCGAGCGGGTTGTTGAACTCGTGGCTGGCCCCGGCCGCGAACTCGGAGAGTGCTTCGAGCTTTGCATCGCGCAGGCGGTGGTCGAAGTCGAGCCGGGCCTCGGCGAGCTGGCCGACCAAATGGTCGATGCGATCTTCGAGTGGGGCGATCCACGATTGGGCCGAGCGACTGCGGGCGCGGGCCGTAGTCCGCAGCAATCGCTGAAGCAGTTCGGACTCGGCAGTGTCGGGCACTTCGACGTATGCCGGAAGCTCACGGGAGTAGCGCTCGGCGATCCCGTCGAGTTCCTCGTCCGCTTCGCGGGCGAATTTCGGGAAGGTATCCGTAGAGGTGAGGCGGATCGCCGCTCGGAGGACGCGGTTCAACCCGCGATGCCCACCGAGACCCTGCGCTTCGTCGAGCGGGAGATCGAGATACCCGACGGCGCCTTGGAGCCACGCGGGCAGACGCCAGCGCGCGAGGAGTTTCCGCGCCAGTGACAGTGGATTATCATCGCCGCCGCAGTATTGTCCGAGCGGAGCGAGCAACCCGGCGGCCCACGCCGCATCGGGCGAGCAGTGGCCCGTTTCGGCTGCGATCTTCGATCCGAGATGAGCGAGTCGCTGTCCCACCCGATGAGCGTCGGAGCCCATGGGGGCTGCGTCACCCACTTCACCGAGCAGCGCCGCTGCGGTTTCGCAGAGGCCCGGCTGGCAAAGGGTCGCTTCGTCCAGCGCAAAATTCTTCGGGTCGGGAGTCGGCCGCGAGTAGCGCAGAACGTGGAGCACGAGGCCGGGGTCGAATCGGATGGCACTCGCGTGGGGCGGATCGTCCGTCAGAGCCAACACGGATACCGATGCCGGGCGGAGCCACGGCAGCGCCATCGCGGGTTGGGACGACGACGCCGTGCTCACGGTTGATCCTTGAAGGAATTCGGAATCGCCGTCTTGTTCGACGCTGTTGTGAAGGTCGGGTCGAGGCTTTGCGAGGCCCGACACGAATGACGCAGCCTCCCGATGTCGGGCCTCGCAGACTCGACCCGACCTACACAACAGCCGCACTCGTCAATCACGCCACGGCCGCGGTTTCCATGTCGAGCAGCCGGCACATCTTGTCGATGAGGATCTCGACGTCGAACGGCTTGCGCTCGAAGTCGTCGGCCCCGGCGAGACGCAGCTCCTGAATCTTGTCGTCCTCGACCATCCCGCTGATGCAGATGATGCGGACTTCTTCGAGGCTCGCATCCGAGCGGACCCGCATGCAGACCTCTTTACCGTTGATATCGGGCAGCATGACGTCCAGGAGCATGATGTCCGGGCGGTACTCCTTCACCATCATCCCGGCGTCGAAGCCGTTGGCCGCGATCTTCACTTCGAAACGGCCGTCGTCTTCGAGGAGGCGGGCCGTGACTTCGACCAGTTCGGCGTCGTCGTCCACGAGCAGCACTTTGCGCTTGCCGCTCTCGAGGGCATCGGTCGGGATCTGGTTGTCCCGCATGAACCGGTAGAGCGATTCGCGCGGGATCCGGCGGAACTTGGAACCGGGCACGCGGAAGCCTTTGAGCTGTCCGTTGTCGAAGCAGCGGATGATGGTCTGCTGGCTCACCTTGCAGATCTTCGCGGCTTCGCCGGTCGTGAATACCGTCTTCATGTCATCCATCCTTCCGGCTCCGGCCGGCTCGCATGAAGGAACCCGCGCAGCGGCTGACGAGGCCGGCGTTCGGGCGTGGAACCATCCTTGGCACATGGCGACCCCCTGGAAAGCGGGGTCGGATGGATTCGCGGTCGCTGACTACGGAAGCGGAGCAAGTTGGGGAATTCAAGGTCACTCGAACGCGGGAAGTATAACCCGCAGGTTTACCCTGTCAACCCGGTGTCACCGAGAACCCGCGGCTTAACCCCCGACCCGGAAACGGTTTCTTTCGCAGAACCCGTCCGAGAGTCAAAGTCGCCCGGCGTTCGCCAGTCTCCCGAATCGTCACATCCTCGCCATGTTACCGCCGATGCTTCTGCACCAGAGCGATCCGAGCACCCGCCGCAGGGGTTTGGGGTGCTCCGCCGCGAGCGTCCGACAGTCGGAACGCTTCTGCGGCATCAGTTGCGGGCACCGGCATTACCGGTAACCCCCAAGCTGTGCCGGAGCCAATAGCGACTCATTCCAAACAAAGCAACAGCACTGCCAAGTCCGCCGGGGTGATGCCACTCACGCGGCTTGCCTGCCCGATGTTGGCGGGCCGAATGCGGCCCCACTTATCCTTGGCCTCTTTCCGAAGCTGCGGGATTGCGGCGAAGTCGAAGGCCTCGGGGATGCTCTTGTGCTCCATCTTCCGGAAGCGTTCCACATCGGCCGTCTGCCGGTCGATGTAGCCCGAGTACTTCGCCGTGAGCACCACCTGTTCCACGACATCGGGCCGCACGTTCCAAGATTGAAGCGCCGGTGCGCGGGCGACGATCTCGCTCCACTCGGTCGTCGTGCGGCGGAGCCAAGTCGCCATCGTGTCGCCGTCCGACTTAATCGTTGCGAGCGCGCGTTCGAGTTCGGCAATGCCCGCTTCCTTCTGTTGGAGGCGATCCCATGCGGCCGGAGAACTCGAACCGATGCGCTGCGCGATCGGCGTCAGCCGGCGGTCGGCGTTGTCGTGCCGGAGGAGCAGCCGGTACTCGGCCCGCGACGTGAACATCCGGTAGGGTTCATCGACCCCCTTCGTGACGAGATCGTCGATGAGCACGCCGATGTAGGCTTGCGCCCGATCAAGTATGAGGGGCGGTTGCTCCTTCAGCTTGAGCGCGGCGTTCAACCCCGCCATCAGCCCCTGCGCCCCGGCTTCCTCGTAGCCCGTGGTGCCGTTGATCTGCCCCGCGAAGTACAGCCCCGCCACCGGCTTCGTCTCCAGCGTCGGGTCGAGCTGCGTCGGCGGGGCGAAGTCGTACTCGACCGCGTAACCCCAACGCATCACCTCGGCGTTCTCCAGACCGGGAATGAGTTTCAGCATCGCGGCCTGAACATCCTTCGGCAGGCTCGTCGAGATTCCGTTGACGTAGTACTCGTGCGTGTCCAGACCTTCGGGTTCCAGGAAGAGCTGGTGTGAATCCTTCTCCGCGAACCGCACGACTTTGTCTTCGATACTCGGACAGTAGCGCGGTCCGCAGGAGCGGATCTGACCCGAGTACATCGGAGCGCGGTCGAGGTTCGCACGGATCAGATCGTGAACGGCTTTACTCGTCTCGGTGATGTGGCAGATTCGCTGCGGCACCGCGATCTTCTCGGTGGCGAAGCTGAACGGCCGGGGCGTTTCGTCGCCGCGCGACTCGGCGAGGTTGCGGAAGTCGATGGTGCGACCGTTCACCCGGCAGGGAGTTCCCGTCTTGAAGCGCTCCAGTTCAAAGCCGCACTCGGCGAGGCTGTCGCTCATTCCCACCGACGCGGAATCGCCGGCGCGGCCGCCGACGGTCTTCGCTTCGCCCGTGTGCATGATCGCTTTGAGGAACGTGCCCGTCGTGAGGATCACCGCCGGGGCGAGGTAGTGCGTCTCGCCGCGCGCCACGACGCCGAGGATGCGCTTCGTCGCCGGTGTCGCGGAATCGTTCAGGTCTTCGAGGAGCAATCCTTCGATCAGCTCCTGGCGCAGCGTCAGGTTCTCCTGCTCTTCGACCCAGCGCTTCATCGTGAACTGATACAGCTTTTTGTCGCACTGCGCCCGCGGGCTGTGCATCGCCGGGCCTTTGGAGGCGTTGAGCATCTTGAACATGATGCCCGAGGCATCGGTGCAGCGGCCCATGACGCCGCCGAGGGCGTCGATCTCGCGGACGATCTGGCCTTTGGCCACGCCGCCGATGGCGGGGTTGCAACTCATTTGCCCCACGGCGTCGGCGTTCATGGTCAGCAGGCAAGTTTTCAAGCCCAGACGTGCGGCGGCGAACGCGGCTTCGGTGCCCGCGTGCCCGGCGCCGACGACGACGACATCGAACTGGAATGCGAGCGGGGGCATAGATCGGCCGAGTCATGGATGCGCGTCTCGGAACCTCAATATTGTACAACCCCACCCGATGACGCACTCCGCAGGCGAAATGAGTTCGGGCAAATACCCTACACCCCCCTCCGAACTCATTTGAGTTTTGCCGAACGCATTTGTCCGGCCCCTTTCTCGGAGAGCCGGGAGAGGGGAAAATTGTTTCTTGCGCAACTTTCCGGGTTTGTTGCTGTTTTCATCCCCCGCTTGGGTTATTTCATAAGCAACGGTTCGTACGGGAACGAGAATGTCGGAACGCGATCCCCACACCAAGCAACTCGACGACGCGGCCGCCCAAGCGGCCACGGCGGAGTGGGCACCCGCGCCTCCGAATGCCTCGCAGCACGCGCCGACCGTCACGGGCGATTTCCACTCGACTTCCGGACCCCACCACGCTCTGCGTCGGACCCGCCCCGATACGACCGCGTTCGAGACGGCGGATCCCGCGCCGCAGTTCCCCGACCTGCCCGGCTTGACCGTCGAAGCCTTCATCGATTCCGGCGGCATGGGCCGTGTCTACCGGGCCCACCAGCACACGCTGAACCGGACCGTCGCGGTGAAGATCATCACGGCCAGCGGCAAGGACGGCCTGATCCCGCGCGACCGCTTCCGGCGCGAAGTCGAATCGCTCGCCCAGATCGCGCACCCGAACATCGTGCCGATCTACGGGGCCGGCGAATGGCTCGGCTTCCCCTACTTCACCATGAAGTTCATGGCCGGCGGGCCGCTCGCGAAGCAGATGACCCGCTTCGCCGGACGGACGACCGAGACCGTGCTGCTGATGGCCAAAGTCGCCCGCGGACTCCAGGCGCTCCACGAGCGCGGCATCATCCACCGGGATTTGAAGCCGCTCAACATCCTGCTCGACGACGGCGACGAACCGGTCATCGCCGACTTCGGCCTCGCCAAGTGGATGGAGGATCTCGATTCGAGCCTCACGCTCACCCACGCGGCCATCGGCACGAAGTACTACATGTCGCCGGAGCAGACGCTCGGGCTGAAGCGGGAATTCGGCGCGGGCTGCGACATCTGGTCCTTCGGAGTGACGCTCTACGAAGTGCTCGTCGGGCGGAGGCCGTTCCGCGAAGAACTCGGCGCGGACACCTTCGAGCAGATCCGCACGGCCGATCCGGACTTCCCGGCGACGCTTCCGCCCGACCTGATCGCCGTCCTCCAGCGCTGTTTGCAAAAGAAGCCTGGCGATCGATACCCGAGCGCCGCCGCGCTGGCCGACGATCTGGAGCACCATCTCGCGGGCCGGCCCGTGACGACGCCGCTCGAGTTGCGGAAGCCCCCGAAGCGCCAGCGCCGGTGGCCGCTCGCGGCGGGCGCCGCCGCGGTCTGCATCGCCGTCGGAGCGCTGGCGGCCACTTGGAAATCCGATCCGACCATCGCGACCGAACCCGAGGTCGTCAAGGGCATCGCGGAACAACTCCGGGATGGGGAAACGGTGACGCTGATCCCGGCGAAGGGCTTGCCGACCCGGGCCGCACCCCCGATCTTCGGAACCAACACGCAGTTGGCGCTCAACGCCGAAGGATACGCCGCGCTCAATTCCGCGGGTGTCGCCGGAGTGGAACTCTGCGACGCCGAGCTGCCGCTGCCCGTGCGGTTGAAAGCGGAGTACGCCGTCATCGTGGTGCAGGACTTCCGCAGCAGCGGCGGCGTCTTCGGGGGCCGCAACGAAACCCCCTTCGGCAATGGGACCCAGCAGTCGATGGTGATCCTCGGCCACCGGACGGTGCCCGAAGATGCGAAGTCGCAGAAGGAGAGCGCCGGCTTCGAATCGATAACGTGGTGGAAAGCCCCGCCCGGTCAATCGCGGCAGATGGTCCCCTTCGAATGGCTCGTCCCGGCGCCGGATCCGAATATCGTGGTGCCGAACTGGCGCACGGTCGAACTGATCATCACCGATAAGGATCTGATGGGCACCTTCGAGGGCAATCCGGTACCGCCCTTCTGGGGGCGAGACAATCCGCAGCTCGTGCTCGGCCGCGGTCTCGGCCTGTTCTGCTACAACTCGGAAGTCATCTTCCGGAACGTCGTCCTCGAACCGCTCAAACCCTGAACGAATCGCCATCACTATTTGAAGGATCGCTATGGCCGTCGACCCGAAGCACTGTGCGACGCAAGATCCGACCGCGGGTCCACCCGGCGGCGGCCCCGGCCCCACCCTCGCCGCGTTCGTGGAAATTGTCGTTCCG
>JAYVTJ010000791.1:0-5409 GCA_043774415.1 Fimbriiglobus sp.
CGGAGCAGCGCTTTTCACTCGCCCACGAACTCGGACACTTCCTGCGCGACTACCTCCGACCGCGCAATCTCGCGATCGCACGACTCGGGCACTCGGCTCTCGAAGTGCTCGACGGGCTCCGGCCGCCCACGCCCGCCGAACGCGTCGATGCCGTACTGAGAACGCTCGCGGTGGGACCGTTCGCGCACCTGCTCGGACGCGATGATACGGGTCGCCCACTCACGCCGGTCGAACGGGAATCCGAAACTGCCGCCGACCGGCTGGCATTCGAGCTGCTCGCTCCGGTCTGTGCGGTCGGTGAAGCGGCCGACCGGCATGCGCTCCTCGAGCGGTTGATAAACGCGTTCGGCCTGCCTCCCGAACCGGCCGCGCGCTATGCCGAAATCCTTCTGCCGGCGCCACCGCCGCTCGACCGGAGCTTGGCACGGCTCCTTTTCGCCTGAAAAATTCCGTCGAACTCCGGGCGAACACCCGGAAGACTTTCCGGAGGACGCAATCGTGACCGACTTCCGCACCCGCTCGCTCGATCCGCCCCTGCCGCTCACCCGCGCGGTCCCGGTCTCTGCGGATTCGTTCGAGGAATACTTCGGCGAGAGCCTCGGCGACACCATCGACTTGGGGAACTGGCGCGAGGGGGTCGATCTGGTGCGAGAGTACGCCCGCATCGAATCGGAAGTGGAGTCGGCGGTGGCCTTCGAATGCGTTCAGGAAGCGCGCATCCGCGAACACGTCTTCCCCAGGATCGCCTTCGCCGGAAACGCGCCGCCCGAAGCGGGCCACTACGGCAGCCTGACGGTCGAGGACATCGCCGCCGTCCACGCGCAGCTGCTCTTCAACGGCGGCGTGGCCTGCTGCGATGGCACTACGCAGGCGCACGATACACTCGCGCTGACGGTGCACCAGATCGGCGTGTGCCTCGTCTCGTACGCGGGCAATCAGGGGAGCTGGAGCACGCGGCTCTTCCGCCGCGATCTGCGCGAAGAGCGGGGGGATCCGGTCGCGGCGATGACCGAACTGCTCGAGCGCCGCGGTCGCCGGGCCGGGCTCAACCAGGAGGACCGCCGCGACGGCCTGAGCGAACTCGCGCAGCGGGCCGTGATGAGCTACGCCGAAGCGGCGGTGCTGCTCGACCGCTCCGACGCGGTCTGGCGGATGGGCCACGGCAGCCCGGCTCCGTACCAGCTCCTCGCGGGCGCCGGCAACCCGGATATGGCGATCGAGTCCATGAAGGTGCTGCGCGGCCTGATCGACGGGCACCGCCGCTTCGTGTACGTCGCCAGCGAGTCGGGCGACCGAGACTATCTGCAGCTGGGCCAGGCCCTGCGGCCTCTCGAATACCTCATCATCGGCACCCTCGACGATCGGATCGAGGAGTTCGTTGCCAAGATCCATTTCCACGATCGCACGACCGTCGACAACCGCTGGGACGGCGAATCGCTCACGCCGCAGGAGTGGGTCATCCGCTTCCGCGATGGAGTCGCGTCCCAAGTGCTCGTAGGCGTCTACCGCGCATCCGCACTGGCTCCGCCCCAGGTCTTTTACGCGCACCGCGACCACTTCGAGATGGCCGCGGCCATCGCCATCGCCGACAGCGTCCTGCTGCCCGACCGCGGCTTCCCGATGCTCGTCGACCTCGCCGACCG
Organism: Fimbriiglobus sp.; assembly: GCA_043774415.1. Lineage (GTDB taxonomy): Bacteria > Planctomycetota > Planctomycetia > Gemmatales > Gemmataceae > JALHQU01. The sequence continues at coordinate 1,644 of JAYVTJ010000791.1, forward strand.
CGCCTGCAAATCGTCGTACGGCGGAGGCAGCCTCCGCGATATCACCGATGCAGCCTACGCCCGCTTCGGCGCCGGTCTCCGCTACGGCAGCGAACGCCAGAACCGTCCGGCATGAACGCCCCTTTCCCCGCTCGGAGCACTCCCGTGATCGACACCCCGAATGGCACCGCATTCCGAGAGAAACTCGCGGCCGACAGCGCGAAGGCGGGCGGGCCGCTGACCCCGCATCCCGACGAGGTCGGGGCCGTGGGCAAAACGCTATTCGACCTGCCCGGCAGCACCGATCTCTCGGTGACGGTCGTGGTCCCGCGGGATCGCCTCCACGCCGCGCCGGCTCAGTCACTCGTACGCATTAAAAGTCGCGAGACGCCGACGCGATCCTACCTCGGCGTGGTCACGGCCGGGCCGTTCGCCGAACCCGACGGACTTCGGGGCGATTCACCGATGCTCACCGCCGTCGCCACGCACGGCGGCGACTATCTGCCGCCGTACCACGGCCGCGTGCAGGTCACGATCCTCGGCGAGGAACTCGCGGGCGGCGAACTTACCCCGCCGCGCCTGCGGCCGCTGCCGAACAGCCCGGTCTTCGTGTTCGACGACGCGGAGGCCGCGAAGGTGCTGAAGTGCGGCGGCGACGTGCGCCTCGGTCTCGCGGTCGGGCACGACGGGGTCGTGGTGGGGGCGCCGTCGACTGCGAAGAGCGTCTTCCCGCGCCACACGGCGATCCTCGGGACGACCGGCGGGGGAAAGTCCACGACCGTGGCCGGGCTGATTGCCCGTGCCCGCGCCGCGGGCATGGCGGTCATCGTGCTGGACGTCGAAGGCGAATACACGGCGATGCACGAGCCGACCGACCACAAAGCAATGCTCGCCGGCCTCAGGGAACGGGGTATGGTGCCGGAAGGCGTCCCCGCAAAGGATATGGCGGTGTACCACCTCGTCGGCCGCGGCACGGCCAATCCGGACCACCCGAACCTCCGGGAGTTCTCGCTCCAGTTCGCCCGGCTCTCGCCCTACGCGGTGATGGAAATCCTCGACCTCTCCGACGCGCAGCAGGAGCGGTTCCTGAAGGCGTTCGACATCGCGAAAGAGCTGATGCGCGACCTGAACATCTTCCCGGCGAAGGATAGTGCCGAGCAGCAGCGGATGGCGCTCGAGAACGACGAGTTCGAGCGCGGATACCCGCGGATGATGCTGTCGCTGCTGATGGACGTGATCGCGGCCTGTCACGCGCGGTCGGAGAAAGCGCCGAAGGAAGCGAAGGGCAAGGGTAAGGACAAAGACGACGGCGACGAAGCCCCGGCCGAGTTCCCGGCGCAGACCCCGGCGCTGCGGACATCGGAAGGGAAGTCCAAGCTGATGACCCGCGTCCATGCGGCGAACCCGCCGGCCAACGCGATCTCGTGGCGCGCGGTCCTGGGCAAGCTGGCTCGCCTCAACCGCATGAAGGTGTTCCACGGCGAGGGCGGAGCGCAGCCGATGGCGTACAAGAATCTGCTCCGGCCCGGTTCGCTGTCGGTGGTCGATCTCTCGGACAGCGGCTTCAGCGTGCTGAACAATCTGGTGATCGCCGACATCCTCCGCGGCGTCCAGGATGAGCAGGAGGAGAGCTACGCCGCGTACGAGGCGGCGAAGGCGAAGGGCGGCGCCGCGGTCGATCCGCCGCGGGTGCTGATCGTGATCGAGGAGGCGCACGAGTTCCTGAGCGCGGAGAAGATCAAGAAGACACCGGTGCTCTTCGAGCAGGTCGCGAAGATCGCCAAGCGCGGGCGGAAGCGCTGGCTCGGCCTCTGCTTCGTGACGCAGTTGCCGGCGCACCTGCCGAAGCAGGTGCTCGGCCTCTGCAATTCGTTCGTCCTCCACAAGCTCCAGGATCCCGAAGTCGTGGCGCTGCTGAAGCGGATGGTGGGCGGCGTCGACGACGGGCTGTGGGACCGCCTACCGAACCTCGCGCCGGGCCAGGCGATCGTCGCCTTCCCGCACTTCACCCGGCCGCTGCTCGTGAGCATCGACCCGAGCCAGGCGAAGCTGCGCTTGGCGGAGTGAAGTCGGATCAGGGCGAAGATTGGCGACGGATGCGGACGCCACTGTCGCTGACGACGGTGAACGCGTGGGCGAGTTCGCCGCCGTGATCGCGGATGAGTTCGCCGATCAGCTGCGCCCGATCGGCGGGTGCTAAGCCGACGAGCCGGATGAGTACGATGCCCATGTGAGGCAGGCTCCTGCGGAACACGAGTTCTCCGAAGTCCTTGTCCTGCGTCAGCAGAACCGCCTGACGGTTCACCGCGATGGCCAGCACGTCCGCATCCTCAGCCCCGCAATCGGTGGCGGCGATCACGTGGACCGCGTGGCCGTCGGAGCGGAGCCGCGTGGTGATCGCGACGTGCAGGCTTTCGTCTGCGACCAAGTTCACGCGGACACCGCGGCGAACGGGTAAATCACGTCCGTGCGGAGCGCTTCACCCGCGAATCGGAGGGCCGCAAGAACTTGGTCGCGGCTGAGATGCGGGTAATCTTCGAGGAATTCTTCGATCGTCGTGCCGGAACCCAGTTCCTCCAAGACGAGTTCGACGCTGATCCGCGTGCCGGCGATGACCGGCTTGCCGAACAAGATTTTCGGATCTGAAACGATGCGGGCGGGAACCATGGGGATCTCCAATCCATCACCGGGCTGAAGTGTCACACATCATTCATCGTACCGGGCCCGATTCCGACATTCCATTTGCGGATCGTCGAACTTCGCCCACTCGCTCGGAACAGATTGTCGAATCCCACACCGGAGGCCTCATTCATGGAACCCGTTCTGATCTCCGTCTACGCCGACATGGTCGCGCGGCACGGCTGCACCACCGACGACATCGCGTTCGACCCAGCCTACCGCAGCGAGTACCTCGCGCTCTGCCGGCGCTCGCTCGGTTCCGACCGGCCCGAGAAGGAACTGCTCCAGAAGCTCGCCAATCTGCGGAAAGCCAGCAAGCTCCCGCCGTCTCGCAAACCCAGCGCTGCCTAACTCTAACTGAGCATCACTCCGAGCTACACGATGGCCGATCCCCTCGGGATTGGGCAACTTGGGTTTCCGTTACCTTTTCCTGAGGATGTCGCCATGCCTCCGATCGACGACGCTGCGCTCATCCCCGTGCGCGCGCTCAATCAGGTGACGTACTGCAACCGGCTCTACTACCTCCAGTACGTCGACTGCGTGATGCCGACGAACGAGCACGTCGAAGGCGGACTTTTCGACCACCGCCGCGTCGACGATCCCGCCCTCGCCGAGCGCACCCGCAAGGAAGGCGACATCTCGCGGACGCGCTCGGTGAGCATTTCCTCCGAACGCCTCGGCATCTCCGGCAAGCTCGATCAAGTCGAGGTAAAGGACGGCGAAGAGTACCCCGTCGAGACGAAGCACGGCTTCGCCCCCCGCGGCGACGACGGCGAACCGACGACGTGGGATAACGACGCCGTGCAACTCTGCGCCCAAGCGATGCTTCTGGAAGAGCAATCGGGGTCGCCCGTGCGCCGCGGCTTCCAGTTCTACGCCGCGACGAAGAAGCGCGTCGAAGTGCAGTTTACCCCGGAACTCCGGGCGAAGACGCTCGATGCGGTTCAGCTCTGCCGCACGCTCTCGGCGCAGGACGCACCGCCCGATCCGTTGGCGGCCGAGCTTCGTCACCGCTGCTTCGGCTGCTCGCTCGCGCCCGTCTGCCTCCCCGAAGAGACGCTGTTCCAACTGACCCGGCCGGCCGAACCGCTGAAGGCGACGCCGGTCG
>JAYVTJ010000792.1:0-1955 GCA_043774415.1 Fimbriiglobus sp.
CCTTGCCGGAAGCTTTTGATCCTTCATCTTTGCCATGCTCGCCTCTTTACTTGCTCCAACCGCCTTGACTATCGATGAGTGTCTGCTTCCACACACGAGCGACTTTGTTGTCGATTTCACCTCCCCAGTAGAAAACAGTTCCGTGAATGCGGAATAGCATTCCATCCTCTCGTCGAAGCTCGATATAGTCTGGCGTGCGTGCGACTTCAACACACTTGACGGTCTCCTTCAGGGCAATTTTGCGATACGTCCATTTCTTTCCCTCCACGAGATCGAAACGTAGATCTCCACTTTTGCTTCCCCATGCTGTCCGGATATCGCCTTGTTTCCCATCCGGAATAACCTTTACCGAGGAGAGTAGATGCAACTCATCCTCGACCAAAGTGGCTTTTTCGTCTTCACGTTTTTTTGTGTACTCACGGATTGCGTCAGTGTGCGCGAGTATCAGAACCTGTCTTGCTGATCGCAGCTTTTTCTCATGCTCCGTCGCGAATGGCGATTTTGGAAGTACTCCTGTAGACTCGAATTCTTCTCTCTCCGCTTTGACGGCATCTACGGATTTCTTATCACCCTTTGCGCGGGCTGCATCCTCGCGGTTCTGGATGGACTCGAGTAACCCCTTCCGTAATCGAGCGATTTCAGTCTCATACTCAGTCTTGGCACGATCAAGCGTAGTCCGAACAGGATCTTCAGGAGCGCTGGTGAGAAGCACAAACAGGAGTGGAGCGAATAGTGTCATTGGAGCAAACTCTTGAGACAGCCGACGGCGTAAGCACATTTAGAGTGATCGGGCTACTGAACGGTGTCAAGCAAGAATGCTCGCCGGTTCCGAAATCAGACTGTTCCGCTGCGATACGTCCGGGACTAAAAGGCGTCGCAGCACATGTTCCCCCTATCATAGCCGCTATTTGGCCCACTTCCCTCCGGACTGCGACTCATGGCTTCGCCCCCGTATTTCGTCGGACTCGATGTCGGCGGCACCACGATGAAAGCGGCCGTGGTCGATGCCGCCGGGAAGCCCTTCCCCGATGTGGCGCTGCGCACGAATGCCGAGCGCGGCCAAGAGGCCGGCTTGGCGACCATGGGCGAAACCATCCGCGCGGCCATCGCCGCGGCGAAGCTCACCCTCGCGGAGATCGCCGCCATCGGCGTGGCGACGCCGGGACTCATGGACATCCAAGCCGGGCTGATCCTCGATCCGCCGAACTTGAAGCCGTGGAAGAATGTGCCGGTGCGCGACCGCATCGCCGCGCAGTTCGGCAAGCCGACGGCCTTCCAGAACGATGCGAACGCCGCGGCGTTCGGCGAGAAGTGGACCGGGGCCGGCCGCGGCGCCCACAGCATGGTGATGTTCACGCTCGGTACCGGCGTCGGCGGCGGCATCGTCGTCGGCGACACCGTGATCGAAGGGAGGCACAGTCACGGCGGGGAACTCGGGCATTTGCGCATCGACATGCCGGATCGGGGTCGGCTCTGCGGGTGCGGGGCGCGCGGTTGCTTGGAAGCCTACGCCAGCGCCACTTCGGTGACGCGGCGGGCGCGCGAGGAGATGGCGAGCTGGCGCGGGCCGACGGAACTGAAGCGCTACTTCACCGCGAACGACGACGATTTCACGGCGAAGGAGATCTTCGATGCGGCCCGCGCCGGCGACGCTTGCGCCCTCAAAATCGTGGACGATACGGCCTACTTCCTCGCACTCGGGGCCTGCGCCGCGATCGCGACGGTCGATCCCGAGGTGATCGTCTTCGGCGGCGGCATGACCGAGGCCGGCGAGTGGTTCCGCGCGAAGATCGACGCCGACGTGCGCCACTTCGGGTTGCCCTACCCCGCGAAGGGCGTGCGCATCGTTTTCGCAGAGCTGGGGTCGGACGCGGGCTTCATCGGCGCCGCGGCCTGCGCGAAGCGGCTGGTGGGGTGAGGGTTTTGTAGGGTGGGTCGAGTCCGCGAGCCCCACC
>JAYVTJ010000793.1:0-2027 GCA_043774415.1 Fimbriiglobus sp.
GGCACTGACCGCAGTGATCGCGCAAAGCGCGGCGATGGCGGGTGTGCCCGGTCCGCTGATTTCGTCCACGATCCGATCCGCGACAATCGTCGCAGCCGGACACGCGGCACTCGCGGGTGGGTTATCCCCCGAAGTCGCCTCACTCGCAGAAGGGGTGTTGAAAGCCATGTTCCAGTGCAAACTGAAAATCTTCGCCGTCCTGATCGTGACTGCGTGCGTCCTCGGCACCGGCGCGGGTGTCCTCACGCAGCGCACCCGCGCGACGGAGCCACACGAGGTGAAGCAGAAACCCGGTTCCGAGTCGGAGGCCAAAGCGCCCGTGCCCAAGGCAAAGCCGAAGGAAGACAAGGACATGCTTCTGGGAACCTGGCACGTCGTCGAGGCCGACGCCGGCGGCAAGCATCAGGCGAACGAGACGAGCAAGGATCAAATTTGGGACTTCACGGCTGACAAGCTCGTCATCGGGTACGTCGATAAGAGCAGTCTGGAAATGATGTTTCGGTTGGATCCGAAACAGAAGATCAAAGCCATCGACTTCTCCCCCGTGGCCGAAGGAGAAAAAGGCTACATCTTCAAGGGGATCTACGAGCTCGACGGCGACCGGTTGAAAATCTACTACAGCCGGAACGTCGCACCGGATGCGGAGCGGCCCGTGCAATTCGAACCGAAGGGTGAAGATCGGGGCAGGAGGTTCTTCGTCCTCAAACGAGCGCCCACGAAACCGGAGCCGGATAAGGAAGCGTTCACCGCCTGGGGCAAGGAGGTCGGCGGCCTGCAAGCGGGCTTGGGCTTCCCGGCCGGGCAGAAGCGGGCCTACAGTCACGGCGAAACCGTGAAGCTCGTGGTGCGGGTCCGCAACGTCGGCAAGGTGGCGGGGAAGTTCGAGTACTTCTGGAAGCACTTCGTCGAAACCGCGCCGGCCGTGACGGACGCCGAAGGCAAACCGCGCAGGATCAACTCGTCGGTCCAAGCTGAAGGGTTCGGGGAACCCAAAACCGTGGAGCTGGCATCGGAGAAGGAAACCGAGATCTACGAGTTGAAGCTCGAACTCGGTCCGGCCCGCCGGGCCGGCGACAAGAAACTCCACACGCTCTATGGAATGGGGAAGTTCAGCGTCCAGTACGAGCGATTGGTTCCCCCCGAACTCGATACCGACCTCGATGCGCTACTGGGGAGGCTCGCCACCGGGAAACTGGAACTCGAAGTGAATGCCGAGCCGCCCGCAGGTGCCGAGAAGAAGTGACGGCAGGTTTTCTTGCCGAAGCTCAGTGGGTCTGATTTCCCGTAAAATTTCCCCGAGCTGCCCTAGCAGAAGGGGCACCCATTTGCTTTATTACTCGTTCCGACTGCGCGGAACTCCCGCGCGGTCGCATCGCTTTGTTCGAGTGTCTTCGAGGTTCGGCATGCCGACGATCAACCAGCTCGTGAAGAAGCCGCGCGAAGTGCAGCGCTCGAAGCCGAAGCACCCCGCCATGCAGGGTTGCCCGCAGAAGCGCGGCGTCTGCACCGTCGTGAAGACGATGACCCCGAAGAAGCCGAACTCGGCCCTCCGGAAAGTCGCCCGCGTGCGATTGTCGAGCGGCATCGAAGTCACGGCCTACATCGGCGGCGAAGGCCACAACCTGCAAGAGCATTCGATCGTGCTCGTCCGCGGGGGCAAGGTCCGCGACTTGCCGGGGGTCCGCTACCACATCGTCCGCGGCGTGCTCGACTGCCAAGCCGTCACGGATCGCAAGCAAGCCCGCTCGAAGTACGGTGCGAAGTCGGACGGGAAGTAACACCACACCGGATCGGTTCACCGCCAACATCGGAACACGAAGACTATGGGCACGAAGGCACGCACGGCCAGCTACGACAAGATGGTCCCGGACATCCGGTACAGCTCGCTGCTGGTCACGAAGTTCATCAACTGCTTGATGCACGACGGCAAGAAGTCCGTGGCGACGCGGATCATGTACGACGCGATGGACCTCATCAAGAAGCGCATCCCGGACGGAGATCCCCTCGAGATCTTCAAGGCGGCCATC
>JAYVTJ010000794.1:0-6258 GCA_043774415.1 Fimbriiglobus sp.
CGGTGCGGCGTGGATGACGATCGCGGGCTGGTTGTTCCGCTGGCGCGGATGGCAATGACTTGAAGCGATGTCCGGGAGGCCGATTCGACCCATCTTCACCAAATTGCCCAGTTAGTGTTTGACGGAAAACCCCTTCAAATTTACCATAGCCCGTAGCCTTCCCCCGGCACGGCGTCGCGGGATGTCTCATGTCAACTCGGAGGTGCAACGGATGTACGGAATCGTTTTGATGGCCGCGCTCGCGACGGGGAGCGGAACCCCTTCGGCGGATGCCACGCCCCCGGTCGTCGTCGCCCCGATGGTCGCGGTGCCCTCCACCAGCTGCTTCAGCACCGGATGTTGCGGCGGCGTCATGATGTCCGGCGGCTGCTATAGCTCCGGTTGCTGCGGCGGTTCGTACTCGAGCTGCTACAGTTCGTCGTGCACCGGCTGCTGCGGTGGCAGCGGCTTCCTCGGTCTGCGTTCGCGCATGTCGGGCCTATTCAACCGATCCTCGTGCAGCGGCTGCTACAGCAGTTCCTGCTACGGTTCGTCCTGCTTCGGCAGCGCCTGCTACGGCGGCGGTTGCTACGGAGGAGGTTGCTACGGCGGCGCCCACTACTACGGCAGCGACTTCCATCCTGCTTACGGCAGCGGCATCATCGTCGGCTCCGCGACCCCGCGCCAACCGCTGGAATTCAGCGCCGCCCGCACGAAGCCCGATGCCGCCCCGGCGCGTCTCACCATCGAAGTGCCCGCCGGAGCCAAGCTCTTCGTCGATGGCCAGCTCACGAAGGGCGAAGGCACGAGCCGCAACTTCCACACGCCCGACTTGGCCGACGGCCAGACCTTCTTCTACGACCTCAAGGCCGAGGTGCTGGTCGAGGGTCGCCCCGTGACCGAGACCAAGCGGGTGATCGTGCATTCCGGCGATGCCCTGACGGAATCGTTCCCGAAGCTGATCGCCGCGCTTCAAGGTGCCGGTGATCCCGCTCTACTCGTCTCGAAGCCGCGCTAACGCCGCGTCCGAATAGCCGACAGCGTGCTCTCTGCGGTTTCGCCGCAGGGAGCACCGCGCGGTTTTCGGGGTGTTATTGCCCATTCGAATCCGCAGAATGCGGGGATGGATTTCGCCCTCGCCACCATCTGGTACGAACGCCAGCGGTTCCTCCCCGCCATCTTCGCGGTCGCTTTCAGCGCGATCCTCATTGTCGTCCAAGGCGGCTTGGTCGTCGGGCTCCTTTCGATGATGTCCGTCCCCGTCGATCGGGCCACGTCCGAAGTCTGGGTCGGTTCCCCCGGCGTGAAGAGCGTCGATCTCGGACAGAAGATCCCCGAGCGCTGGATCGCCCGCGTCGCCAGCCAGCCCGAAGTCGTCCGCGCCGAAGCGCAGATCATCTCCTTCTCGATGTGGACCCCCGTCGACCGCAGCGCGCCCCCGTCCAGTCCCGCCGTCTGCCTGATCGTCGGCAGCAAGCTCGATGCGGATTCGCTCGGCGCCGTCGAGCAACTCCGCGACAATCCCGAACTGATGGTGAAGCTCATGGAGCCGAACACCATCGTCGTGGACGAGTCCGAACTCGGCCGCCTCGGCATCCGCGGCGTCGGCGATCAAGGCGAGATCGCCGGCCGGCTCGTGCGCATCGTCGGACTCGTGAAAGGGTACAAATCCCTCGGCGGACCCTACGTTTTCTGCTCCCTCGAAACCGCCCGGACGCTCGCCCGGGAGCGCGTCGGCGACTGCACCTACATCCTCGCGAAGTGCAAATCGCCCGAGGACGCGCAAATCGTGAAGGAGCGCCTGAAGAAGTACGATCAGATGTCGGCGTTCGACTCCGAAGAGTTCTCGCTGCGTTCGCGCATGCACTGGCTCACCACGACCAAAGCCGGCATCGCCATCGCCTTCACCGCCATGCTCGGCCTCCTGGTCGGCGCCGTCGTCACGAGCCAGACACTCTACGCGGCCATGGCCGCGAGCCAGCGCGAATACTCGACCCTGCGGGCGATGGGCATCCCGGCGTGGCGGCTCCGCGCGACCGTGATCGCGAAGTCGTTCTGGGTCGGCCTCTTCGGCCTCATCGTCGCCGCGCCGATCTCGTTCATCATGGCCGAGATCGCCACGGCCATCGGAATCAAAGTCACGCTCCATCCGTACGTCGTCCTCGGCGCCGCGGCGATCACGATGGTCATGGCTCTCCTCGCCGGGCTGGCCGCGCTGCGCTCCGTCCAAAGTGTCGATCCCGCCCACAACATCCGCTGATGCGGACTCGGAGTTTCCGGAAATGGCCGACGAGCGCCGCACCCCGGCCTGGACCCGCTGGCTCCTCCTCGCGGTGCTGCTCGGCCCCATCGCCGGCGTCGGCTGGTATCTGAGCCGCCCCGATGCGCCCGTCCGCGTCACACCGGTCGGAGATCTCGACGTGATCTGCACCGGCCGGGTCGATGCCTCCGGCATGGTCGTCTCGCTCGAACCGAGCATGGCCGGCCGCGTGGTGAAGGTGAGCGCCATCGAGAACAAGCCGCTCGACAAGGGCGAAGAAATCCTCCGGCTCGACGACTCGACCGCGAAGTTCCGCCTGCTCCAAGCGATCGCCGTCGTCGATGCCGCGAAGGTCGAACTCGCCTCGGCCGAGAAGGACGCCGAGCGGTTCCCGAAGCAGCTCGAAGCCCGCCGCGCGCTGGCCGATGCCGCGAAGGCCCGCGTCGATCAGGCCAAGAAGCTCGTCGAGCAGCGCAAGGCGCAGGAGAAGGTGACCCCGCTGACGAAGATCGAGCAGGAGGGTCTCGAAGCGCAGGTGCGCGAACTCGAATCGCTCGAACTCGCCGACCGGTTGCAGCTCGCCGACATCGAGAAAAACTTGAACCCGCAGTGGCGCATCGACGCGACCCGCGCCCGCCTCGATGCCGCGAAGGCCGACCGACAACTCGCCCAGAAGAGCGTGGACGATTGCGTGCTCCGCGCCCCCGGCCCCGGCCGCATCCTCCGACTCCAAACGAGCGAAGGGGCGCTGCTCATGCCGGGGAACTACCCTCCGGCCATCGTCTTCGTCCCTGCAGGGCCGCTCATCGTCCGCGCCGAACTCGACCAGGAATTCATCGGCCGCGTCCGCGAAGGGATGACCGTCGAAGTCAGCGACGACGGCCGCGCGGATGGGGCGAAGTATCCCGGGAAGATCCGCAGCATCTCGCGCTGGGTCGCCCAGCGCCGGACGCTCATCCTCGACCCCGGCGAGATCAACGACGTCCGCACCGTCGAGTGCCTCGTCGAACTGAACTCCGGCATCGACGAACTCTTCATCGGCCAGCGCATGCGCGTGCGGATCAAAGCGAAGTGATGCCCGGCCGGCCCACCGGTCGTACCTTGACGGTTTGAAACGCCCGCCAGTTGGGAACCGACGCGGATGGCACACCCAGTCAGCAGCAGCCCCGGCCCGAATTCGGTCGTCCCCGGCGCGCGCGGAGCGCTCGCGCTGCTCATCGGCATCAACCTGTTCAACTACGTCGATCGCCAGATCCTCTCGGCGGTGCTGCCGCTGCTCCAGCTCGACGGCACCATCTTCGACCCGACCGACCCCTGGCTGAAGTTCAAACTCGGCGCTCTCACGAGCGCCTTCCTCGTCGCTTATATGATTTTCTCCCCGCTCGTCGGCTGGCTCGACGGCCACGGCTACCGCCGCTGGATCATCCTCGGTTTGGGGGTCAGCATCTGGAGCGTCGCCAGCGGCTGCTCCGGGTTCGCCACCGGGTACTGGGTGCTGCTCGCCACGCGCTGCCTCGTCGGCGTCGGCGAAGGAGCCTACGGCCCGGTCGCCTCCGCGATGATTGCCGACGCTTACCCGCAGGCGACTCGGGCCAAGGCGCTTGCCGCATTCAACATGGCCATCCCCGTCGGCAGCGCCATCGGCTTCGTCATCGGCGGTCAGGTCGCCGAGTACTTCGACGACTGGCGCCACGCCTTCTGGCTCACCTTCGCCGGCCTCGGCCTCGGGATCTGGTGCTTCCTGAAGCGGGAACTACCCCGGCCGCAAACGGCCGAACAGGCCGCGCACGCCCCCGGCTACTTCGCCGTGCTGAAGCGGCTCAGCGTCAACCGCTCGTTCGTCTACTGCTGCATCGGCATGACTGCGATCACCTTCGTCCTCGGCGGCGTCGCCGCGTGGATCCCGACCTACGTCTTCCAGCGCGAATCGCGTTTCGTGCTGAATGCGCAGACGGTGGACGCGCTCGCGAAACCGCCGGAAGGATCGAAGCGCAAGGCGCTGCCAAACGATGTCGTCGCCTCGCTGCGGAAAGTCGCCGACAGACAGGAGCGCGACTTCGCCGGGTTCAAATCGCTTACGCAATCGGCGCTGAGCAACAACGAAATGGTGCTGCACTTCGAGCCGATCGCGAAGGCCGCGACTACGGAGAACTCGGCGAAGCTCGGGACCATCACGACCGTCTTCGGCGTCATCGTCGTCCTCGGCGGGCTCGTCGCCACCGGCTTCGCAACTTGGCTCGGCGAGCGATTGAAGCGGCGCATCCGCGGGGCGTACTTCTGGGTAATCGGAGGAGGGGCGCTCGCCGCCCTGCCCTGCTTCATCGCGTTCATCTACCTGCCTCTGCCCTGGGGATGGATCGCGATGTTCTTCGCCGTCGTCGGCCTGTTCATGCACGTCGGCCCCGGTTTCACGATCCTCGCGAACGTCGTGACTTCCGAGATGCGAGCGACCGCTTTCGCGATCAACATCCTCGTCATCCACGTGCTGGGCGACGTGATTTCTCCGCCGCTCATCGGCGCGACCGCCGACGCCTTCGACTGGAACGTTGCCCTCATGGGGACTTCCGCGATGATTCTCGTGGGGGCGGTGGTCTGGTTCGTCGGTGCGAAGTATTTGGACGAAGACACCCGCCGGGCGACGGAATCGGATTAGCGGACCTTTATACTCCCGCAATAAAGCTGACAGTTTCCAGTCGTTTCACTGGTTTCGGTCGTTTCACTGGTTTCGGTCGTTTCGCTGGTTTCAGTGCGGGGGGTATCGATATCGACTGAAACTGAAATTGAAATCGACAGCCCACCGGGAATCGTTGGCACATCCCTCGCGGGGCACTCGCCTTTTCCAGTTGTCCGTCCGTCGATAAGTCATCCCTTTCGATCTGCACGGACCGCGAGTTCTCCGGATATGCCGAGCTACAATCCCGCCGACATCGAGCCGCGCTGGCAGGCGTACTGGGACGCGAACGCCACCTTCCGCACGCCCGACCCCGGCGATCCGAGCGTCGCGGGGAAGCCGAAGTACTACATCCTCGACATGTTCCCCTACCCCAGCGGCAGCGGGCTGCACGTCGGCCATCCGGAAGGCTACACGGCGACCGACATCCTCGCGCGCTTTCGCCGCATGCGCGGCTACCACGTCCTGCACCCGATGGGCTGGGACGCGTTCGGCCTTCCCGCCGAGCAGCACGCCATCGCGACGGGCGAGCATCCGAGCGTCAACACGAAGACCAACGTCGACAACTTCCGCCGCCAGATCAAGTCACTCGGCTTCAGCTACGACTGGAAGCGCGAGGTCGATACCACCGACCCCGACTACTTCCGCTGGACGCAGTGGATCTTCCTCCAAATCTACGACACCTGGTACGACCCGGTGCAGAAGAAGGGCCGGCCGATCACCGAGCTGCCGATCCCGGCGGACGCAGTGGACAAGCGAGCCTACATCGATTCACACCGCCTCGCGTATCTCGCCGAAGTGCCGGTGAACTGGTGCGAAGCACTCGGCACGGTGCTCTCGAACGAAGAGGTGATCGACGGCAAGAGCGAGCGCGGCAATCACCCCGTCGTCCGTCGGCCACTGAAGCAATGGCTCATGCGAATCACGGCGTACGCCGAGCGCCTGATCGACGATCTCGCTCCGCTCGACTGGAGCGAATCGATCAAGCAGATGCAGCGGAACTGGATTGGGAAGAGCGAAGGCGCAGAGGTCGAGTTCGCAGTTAGCCGCGAGACAGAGTCGAGCGCGGGACGGCCGAGCGAAACGATCAAAGTTTTCACGACGCGACCCGATACACTGTTCGGCGCTACCTACATGGTGCTGTCGCCGGAGCATGCGCTCGTCGAAAAGCTCACAACACCGGAACAGAAGTCAGCCATCCAAGCCTACCAGCAGCAGGCGGCACGCAAGAGCGACTTCGAACGCACCGAGCTGGCCAAGACCAAGACTGGCGTATTCACCGGAGCTTTCGCCATTAATCCCGCGAACGGGAAAGCGATCCCCATTTGGATCGCGGACTACGTGCTCG